>JBOIFB010000009.1:0-25606 GCA_050741415.1 Burkholderiales bacterium
GGCGCGGCAAACCATCAGGCAGGAACTGAGCTGCCTCGCCCGCAACGTGTACTTCGAGGCGCGCGGCGAGCCGGAGGCGGGCCAGTACGCGGTGGCCGAGGTGACGATGAACCGCAAGGCCGCGGCGCGCTTTCCCGAAACGGTGTGCGCGGTGGTCTACCAGAAGAACTGGGATGCGCTGCGCGGGCGATTTGTCGGCGCGTTTTCCTGGACCGAGCTCGGCGCGCTGCCGCTGCCGCGCGGCGAGGACTGGGAGCGCGCGCGCAAGGTGGCGCGGGACGTGTATTACGGCTTGCGGGCACCGCAGCTGCAGGGCGCGTTGTACTATCATGCCATCAGCATCACGCCCGCTTGGGCCAAGGAAAAGAAGCTCGTGGTCCGCATCGGCGGGCATGCGTTCTACAAGTGAGCGAGCTCAAGCTCACCCGCGAGAACATTCTCAACGGCACGCTGCATGCCTCGGCGCGCGAGCTGCTGGGGCCCGGCGTTCGCTTCATGACCGAAGAGGAGCGCAAGCAAGGCCTGCGCGCGATTCTCGCGCGGGCTCCGGAGCCGGATCGGGTCTGGGTGTTCGGGTACGGCTCCCTGATCTGGAACCCGGCCTTTCATTTCTCCGAGCGCCGCACGGCGCTGGTGCACGGCTTTCACCGCCAGTTCTGCCTCTGGGCGCGCGCCGGGCGCGGCAGTCCCGAACGCCCCGGGCTGATGCTCGCGCTGGAGCGCGGCGGCAGCGTACACGGTGTGGCCTACCGCCTGGCGCACACTCACGTGGAGTCCGAGCTCGACGTGGTGTGGCGGCGCGAGATGCTCACGATGGCCTACCGTCCGGTCTGGGTCGCGGCACGTACTCCGAAAGGAATCGAGCACGCGATCGCATTCGTCGCCAACCGGATGCATGAGCGCTACGTTCGCGGCCTGGATGACAACGCCATTGCGCGCTATCTGGCGAACGGCGCCGGACCGCTCGGACACTGTCGCGACTACCTGTTCGACACGGTTACGCACCTGCGCGAACTCGGCATTCGCGACCGGCGCCTCGAAGCGCTCGCAAGCCTGGTGCGCACCGTCCACCCGCCGGCAGACTGAGCGCGCGGCGCCTATCCGGCGGCTCCGCCGCCGGGCACGAGGACGGGACGCAATGCCGGCACCCTGTGGCGCAGACGCGCGACGAGCTGGCGCGCCTCGCCCTTGGGCAGCGTCTGCCGGGTGCGGACGCGGAAGATCGGCTTGCCGTCCGGCGTCGTGCCGCGCACGACCGAGGTCGGAAAGCCGGCGCGCGTCAGGCGGCGCGACAGCTGCTGCGCCCGCCAGACCTCGCGAAAGGCCCCGACCTGTATCTTGAAGTTCGCCTCTGCAGCAGGCGCCGCTGCGGCTTGGGAGGCAGGCGCCGGCTCGGGGGCAGGCGCGGTCTTCGGGGCGGACGATTGTGCGGCCTCGGGTGCCTGCTCGGGCGCGGAGCCGGGGTCGGTCGCTGCTAAGGCCTGTGGCGCAGGAGCGGCGACGGGCGCCGGGACAGGCGCCGCAGCGAGGGCGGATGGCGGCGTGGAGGCGGCCTTAGGCGGAACCTTGGCCCGCTCCACGGGCCCCTGCGCGGTCGGGTTGTGGGCGATGACGGGCGTTGTCGACGGCGTCTCGCCGCCGGTGATCTGCGGCAGGTAGATGGTCACCAGCACGCCCAGCAGCGCGATCCCGGCCAGCGCGAGCGCGACGCGCCCGCGAATCGCCCACAGGGCGTCGAAAGCGTCTGACAGGACGAGCAGGAATCTCATGGTTCGGTCCCCGGTGCGAAGCGCAATGATACGGACTGCTCAAGCGGTGCGCTTGCGTTTCGCATGCGCCATGAGGACCGCGATCGCGCACGATGCGGCGCGCGACTCGGCGCTGTTGGTCAGCACGATCGGGACGTTTGCCGAATCGCCCGCCGGGATTTCGTCGTAAGTACGGTTTTCGATATATTCCGTGCGTGTCATGATTGCGGCACCGGGGCGATGCGTCGGCCCGCAATGTATGCCACCAAGCCTGCGCTTCTCTTGCGAAATGTCAAACTTCCGCGCCTGAGCTTCGATCCGGCGCTGCCGGTCAGCGCCCGCCGGGAAGAGATTCGCGCCGCCATCGAGCGCAACCCGGTGGTCATCGTTTGCGGCGAAACCGGCTCGGGCAAGACCACCCAGCTGCCTAAGATCCTGCTCGAGATGGGACGCGCCGCGGCCGGTCTCATCGGTCACACTCAGCCGCGGCGGATCGCAGCGCGCTCGGTCGCGGCGCGCATCGCCGAGGAGCTCGGAACCGAGCTCGGTGCAGTGGTGGGCTACAAGGTTCGGTTCCAGGACAGACTCGGCCCGGACGCTTCGGTGAAGCTGATGACCGACGGCATCCTGCTGGCCGAAACCCAGGGTGACCCGCAGTTGCGCCAGTACGGCACCATCGTGATCGACGAGGCGCACGAGCGCAGCCTCAACATCGATTTCCTGCTCGGCTACCTGGTGCGGCTGCTGCCTCAGCGCCCTGACCTGAAGCTCGTGATCACCTCGGCGACCATCGACGCGGAACGGTTCTCGCGCCATTTCGGCGGCGCGCCGGTGATCGAGGTCTCGGGACGCCTGTATCCGATTGAAGTGCGCTACCGCCCGGTCGGGGGCGACGCGGAGGACACCACCCGCAAGGAAGAGGAGCAGGCGCTGGCCGACGCGGTGGATGAGCTGTGCGCCCAGGGGCCGGGCGACGTGCTGGTGTTCCTGCCGGGCGAGCGCGAGATCCGCGACGCGGCCGAGGTGCTGCGCAGGCATCACCCGGGCGGCGCGGAGCTGTTGCCGCTGTACTCCCGCCTGAGCGCGGCCGAACAGGACAGGGTGTTCACGCCCGGAGGCGCGCGGCGCATCGTGCTCGCGACCAATGTCGCCGAAACTTCGCTTACCGTGCCGCGCATCCGGTTCGTGGTGGATACGGGCCTCGCGCGCGTCAAGCGCTACAGCTATCGCAACAAGGTCGAGCAACTGCGGGTCGAGACCGTCTCGCAGGCAGCCGCTAGGCAGCGCGCCGGGCGCTGCGGGCGCGTGGCCGACGGCGTCTGCATCCGACTCTACTCGGAGGAGGATCACAAGCGGCGCGCGCCGTTCACGGATCCGGAGGTGTTGCGCTCTTCGCTTGCCGCGGTGATCCTGCGCGCCGCGAGCCTCGACCTCGGCGCGGTCGAGGATTTCCCCTTCCTTGATCCGCCGAGTCCACGCGCGATCGCCGACGGCTATGCTCTGCTCGCGGAGCTCGGAGCGGTGGATGACGCGAAGCAGCTGACCGAGACCGGCCGAGAGCTGGCGAAGCTGCCGCTCGATCCCCGCATTGGCCGCATGCTGATCGCCGCGCGGCGGGAGGGCTGCCTCGAGCAGGTGCTGGTAATCGCTTCCGCGCTCTCGGTGCAGGACCCGCGCGTGCGCCCGATGGACAACCCGGCGGCGGCGGACGAGCGCCACAAGCGCTTCACCGACGAGCGCTCGGACTTCCTTGCCTTCCTCATGCTATGGCAGCTGTTCGAGGGCAAGTGGGAGAAAGCCTGCCGCGAGAACTCGATCTCGGTTCCGCGCATGCGCGAGTGGCGCGACGTGCATTCGCAGCTGCACGCGAACGTGGCCGAGCTCGGCTGGCACGCATCGCGTGCCGATGCCGAGCGGCCGGAGGGCTACCGCGCGATCCACCGCGCGCTGCTCACCGGGCTGCTAGGCAACGTCGGGCTGCGCGAAGCGGAGGGCGGCAGCTACGCCGGCGCGCGCGGGATCAAATTCTGGGTCCATCCCGGCTCTTGGGTGCGCAAGCCCGGCAGGTGGCTGGTCGCGGCCGAGCTGGTCGAAACCACCCGTCTGTACGCGCGCACAGTCGCCGCGATCGAGCCGCAGTGGTTGGAGGATCTCGGCGCGCACCTGATCAAGCGCCAGCGCGAACGTCCGCACTGGGAAAAGACGCGCGCGCAGGTGGTGGCGCTCGAGCGCGGCACGCTCTACGGACTGCCGGTGTACGCCAACCGGCGCATCCACTACGGACCGCTCGATCCCGAGCTCGCGCGCGGGATATTCATCCGCTCGGCGCTGGTGGAAGGAGAGTTCGACACGCGGGCGCCGTTTTTCGCCCACAACCGCAAGCTGCTGCACGAGATCGAGCGGCTCGAGCACAAGTCGCGCCGGCCCGACATCCTGGTGGACGACGCGCTGATCGAGGCGTTCTACGACGCGCGCATCCCGGGGGGCATCCACAACGGTGCCGATTTCGAGAAGTGGCGCGAGGAAGCCGAGCCTACGGAGCCGAAGCGGCTGTTCCTCCGGCGCGAGGATCTGATGCGGCACGAAGCGTCCGGCATCACGACCGACAATTTTCCGCCACGGCTGCAGTTGGGATTGAGCAGCTTCGAGCTCGACTACAGCTTCGAGCCCGGCTCGGCGCGCGACGGCGTGACGCTCAACGCGCCGATCGCGCTGCTGAACCAGGTACCCGCAGCGCGCTGCGAGTGGCTGGTGCCGGGCCTGCTGAAGGAGAAGGTGCGGCTGCTGGCGAAGTCGCTGCCGCAGCGGCTGCGCCACAAGCTGGGACCGCTCGAGGCCTTCGCGGAGAATTTCGTCGCTGCGCAGGCGCCGTCCGACCTTCCGCTCGCGACAGCGCTCGCGAGTCAACTCCGTGCCGAGCTCAATCTTGAAGTGCCGCTCGACGCCATGCGGCCCGACTCGGTGCCGCCTCACCTGCAGATGAACTTCCGGGTCGTAGACGAGCACGGCCGGCAGCTCGCGATGAGCCGCAACCTGGCCGATCTCAAGCGCGAGCTCGGCGTCCAAACGCGGGCCGTGCTGCAGGAAGAGGCCTCGGCAGAGGACAACGAGCGCTACCGCGCGTGGACGTTCGGTGATCTGGAAGAAATCATGGAGCTTCGACGCGGCGATCAGACCCTGGTCGGTTACCCCGCGCTTGTCGACGACGGCGAAGCGGTCACGCTGCAGGTGTTCGATGCGCCCGAGCGCGCGGCAGAAATGCACCGCGCCGGGGTGCGACGCCTGCTGGCGATTGCCTTCAGGGAGCGGATCCGAGAGATCGAAAAGTCCGTCGTGCGGGACAATGCGCTGAATCTCGAGTTCGCGCAGCTCGCGGGCGAGATCCAACTTGCCGGCGAGGTGGCGAGCGCGGCGCTCGAGCGCAGCTTTCTTGCTGACGCGCTGCCGATGCGGCAGGCGGACTTCGAGCTCCGGGTCGACGCAGGCCGCAGCCGGCTGAACCTGGTCGCGCAGGAGATCGCGCGCACCGTGTCCGCGATCCTGGCCGCGCACGCGCAGGTGCACAAGCGGCTCGCCGCGGTTGCCAGGACCTTTCCGCAGGCAGCCGACGACGTCTCGGCGAGCACGGCGCGGCTGCTGCACCCGTGCTTTGTGTCGCGCACGCCGTGGCCGCGATTGCAGCATTTCCCTCGCTACCTCGAGGCTGCGGTGCTGAGGTTGGACAAGCTGCGCACCGATCCGGCGCGCGATGAGCGGTTGATGGCCGAGTTCGCACCGCTCTACGCCGCCTGGCAGCGCGAGTACGCCGCGCGTGAGAGAGCGTCGGCGCTTACGACGGAGATCGAGCAGTTCCGCTGGATGCTCGAGGAGCTGCGCGTGTCGCTGTTCGCGCAGAGCCTCAAAACTCCGGTCTCGGTGTCGGTCAAACGGCTGGCGAAGTTGTGGCAAAGTATCAGACACGCAAGACGCTGAGTTCCATGCGCGGCATCGGCCCCTCGATCACGTTCGCTTTCGCCAACCTGTTGCACCCCAGGATGCTCTGGCTGATGCTCTGGCCGGTGCTGGTCGCGACCGGAATTTGGGGCGCGGCTGCGATCTGGAGCTGGACCGGGCTCGTGGCGTGGCTCGCCCAGGCGCTGCAGCGCTGGATCGAGGGCGCTACGTTCTTTGTGCACTGGGACGCAAGCACGGCGGCGCTGGTCGCGGCCAAGGTGCTCGTGATCGTAGGCTTGGTGCCGCTGATCCAGCTCACCGCGCTGCTGATACTCGGCGTGTTCGGGATGCCGGTGATGGTCGATCATGTCGCCGAACGCGCGTTTCCTGCCCTTGCGCGCCGCCGCGGCGGAAGCTTCGCCGGCAGCGTCTGGAACTCGGCGGTCGGCGTCGCGGGCCTGGTGCTGCTTGGCGCCCTGTCGCTGCCATTCTGGGTTTTCCCGCCGTTATGGCCGCTGATTCCGGTGGCCGTCATAGGATGGGTTAACCAGCGCATCCTGCGTTACGACGCGCTCGCCGAGCACGCGGACGCGCGTGAGATGCGAGCGGTCTTCTCGCGCCGTCGCGCAGCGACGTACCTACTGGGGGTGGTGCTCGCGCTGGTGGCCTATATCCCGGTCGTCGGGCTGTTTGCGCCGGTGCTGTTCGGGCTTGCGTTCATTCGCTACCTGCTGGCCGATCTCCAGGCGCTGCGCGCCGAAACGATCGAGGCGTCGGCGGTGCCGCAGTGAGCGCGGCCATCGGCGCGCTGGTGATCGGGGATGAGATCCTGGTCGGTAAGCGCAGGGACAAGCACTTCGAGTTCCTGGTCGCTGCGCTCGCTGCCCGCGGCCTGCGCCTCGCCTACTGCGAATATCATGGTGACGACCCGGCGCGTCTGACCGCCGTGCTCAGGCGCACGTTTGCGTCAGGCGATATCGTTTTCAGCTTCGGCGGCATCGGTGCGACCCCCGACGACCACACTCGCCAGTGCGCGGGCGACGCGCTCGGGGTCCCGCTCGCGGCGCACCCTGACGGCGAGCGCGAGCTGCAAGCCCGGTTCGGTGCCGAGCTCACGCCGCCGCGCCTGCGGATGGTGGAATTCCCGCTCGGCGCGCAGATCATTCCCAACCCGGTGAACCGGGTGCCTGGATTTTCTTTACAGGAGCATCATTTCGTGCCCGGTTTTCCGCAGATGGCGTGGCCGATGGTCGAGTGGCTGCTCGACCATCGCTACCGCCACCTGGCGCAGCGGGACCGCTGGGCCGAGGCCTCGATCATCGTCTACGAGGCAGGCGAGAGCCAGCTGATACCGGTGATGGACGCGGTCGGAGCGGGCTTTCCCGGGGTCAAGGTATTCAGCCTGCCCTCGATGGGCGACGACGGCAGCAGGAGGCACGTCGAGCTCGGCGTACGCGGCGATCCGGCGCAGGTGGTGCAGGCGATCGAGCGCCTGCGCAGCGGCGTTCGAGACTCGGGCTTTCCGTTTCGCGAGGCGTAAAAAAGCCCCGTGTTCAGCGGGGCTTTGTCTGCCGGCGCTTGGCCGGTCTTAGGCGGCCTTTTTTGCCTTGGCCATCCCTTTGACGGTCTCGGTCGCGGCGTTCACGTTCGCTTCCGCGATCTCCGTCGCCTGCTTGGCGACTTTGTTGAAATTGTCGTAGGCCGAATTCGCAGCCGCGAGCATCGACTTTACCGCGGCTACTGCAACGTCGGAGCCGGCGGGGGCATTCTTGGTCGCTTTGTCGAGCATCGAGACGAAGTTCTCGTTCCATTCCGCGATGCGTTTTTCCGCCAATTGCGACATTTCTGCATTGGTCTCGGTCGCCACTTCGTACGCGCTCTTCGAGTAGGCGATTGCCTTCTCGATCGTCGGTTGGGCAAGGCTGCTTTGCAGGTTGACGAACTCCTGCACGTCCTTCGCGCCGAGCAGCGCGCGGGTGTTCGACAGCGTGTCTTCGAACGCGGCCTTGACCGCATTGGCGCTCAGGTTCACGAACTTCTCGAAGGCCGCGAACTGGGTGCCGGCGAGGGAGAGGGCTGCTTCGACGTTGGCCTTGTTGGCCGCTTGGATCTGTTCCGGGGTGACGTACATGTGTGACTCCTGTGTGTTTGAAACGTTAAAGTAATATCGCTAAGTGCAATCTGTTCATATCGGTTGATTTGGTGCGCTGCAACAATTTGTATTTTATACCCATACCTTTAAAAGTCAACGATCTTGTGCGGAGCAGCATTAAAGTTTGATGTTGAGCAACAACGGAATTAGTCATCTCTGTGGATTCGGTCAGCAGGATTATGTAAGTGCACACTTACACATTCTGATTGATCTCTTGGACAAGTCGCGTTAAAAGCAAACGTCCGTTTGCTTTCTTGTGCCATGACCATTGATTACCGTCCCAACGACCTTGATTTCCTTGCCGATCCGTTCCCGCTCTACGCGCAATTGCAGGACGAAGACCCCGCCCATTGGAGCCCGCGTCTGAAGGCCTGGGTGCTGACGCGCTACGAGGATGTGAAGCGCGTCTGCCTCGACGGCGAGATTTCCTCGGATCGATTGCGACCGTTCTTCGCCTCGCTGCCCAGCGCCGAAGCGAGCCGCATCGGCGACATTGTCCGCTACCTGTCGCTGTGGATGGTGTTTCGCGATCCGCCCGAGCACACGCGTCTGCGCCGCCTGACCAGCAAGGTGTTCAACGTGCGCTCGATGCACGCGATGCGCGAGCGGATCGCCGCGCTCTGCGGCTGGCTGCTGGACGAGATCGGCGAACGCGAGGAGTTCGACTTTATTCGCGCTTTCGCCGGCCCGCTGCCTGCCCTGGTGATCATGGACATGCTGGGCATTCCGCGCTCGGATCTGGCGCGCGTCAAGCGCATGTCCGACGACATGGCGCTATTTATCGGCAGCTCCCGCGGCCAACCCGAAAAGTACGACGTCGCCGAGCGCGCGACCAAGGAAATGGCCGGCTTCTTTCTCAGTCTAATCGCGTCCCGGCGCGCCGAGCCACGCGACGATTTGCTTACCCAGCTGGTACATCTCGAGGACGAGGGCGACCGCCTGACCGAAGACGAGCTGCTCGCGACGTGCATCCTCCTCTTGTTCGCCGGGCACGAGACCACCACCAACCACATCGCCAACGCAATGCTGTCGCTGATCCGCTTCCCGCGCGAGATGCACGCGCTGCGCGACGATCCCGGTCTCGCCCCCGCTGCGGTCGAGGAGCTGCTGCGCTACGACGGGCCGAGCGGCGCGCAGGTTCGTATCGTGCGGCGCGAGCACGAGCTGCACGGCAAGGCCCTGCGGCCGGGCGAGCGCGTGTTCATCATGCTCAATGCTGCCAATCGCGATCCGCGGGCCTATCCTGACCCGCACCGCCTTGCTCTGCGACGCGGCGGAGTGCCGCATCTGACCTTCGGTTTCGGGACCCATATCTGCCTCGGCTTCCCGCTGGCCCGGCTCGAAGGCCAGCTGAGCCTGCCGGCTGCGCTCGCGCGCTGGCGACGCATCGAGCTCGCTGCCGAGCCCCTGGATTGGATCGACTCGATGGTGTTCCGCGGCATGACGGCAATGCCGGTGCGAGTCGCACGTTGAGCGACGCTGCGAGGCATACGCACGGGCGACCGCGCGCGGACAGCCGCCTGCCGCGGATTCTCGATCGCGCGGCGAACCTGCTGCGCGACAAGGGATGCCACGGCACGTCGATGCGCCGCGGCCGACCTCGACCCGTGGCAGCGACTCGAGACCGCCTGCGTCGCGCACCTGGAAGCTCTGCTTGACGGTGGCGACTATGCGCAAGTCATCGTGCGTGTACGGCCAGGCGAAGCACCCGGGGCGGCAACTCGCCTCATTGCACTGCGCGGCGGGGCGAGCGCAACTTGAACGTGGGAACCCGGTTGCCTGAAGCAGGCCACCTGCCGCGCAGGCTATGGTGGACGCTCACCGGGCTGACGCTCGCCTGGGGGTTCAACTGGACCGCGATCAAGGTCGCGCTTTCGGGGGTTGCGCCGCTGACTTTCCGCACCCTGTGCCTGGCGGTGGGCTCCGCGGTGCTTTTTGGCGTGGTCCGCGCTGGCGGGCAGTCGCTCGCGGTGCCTAAAGGACAGTGGCCGCGACTCGCGTTACTCGCGTTCTTCAATGTCACGTGCTGGAACGCACTGGTGGTGTTTGGCATGACCATGATTCCTTCCGGGCGCGCCGCGATTCTCGCCTTCACCATGCCGGCGTGGGCAATCCCGCTTTCGGTCTGGCTGCTCGGAGAGCGCATGAACGGACGCAAGCTGACCGGCCTGGCGCTCGGCATGGCGGGCATGGCGCTGCTGATCGGCGAGGGCGCAGCGGGGCTGCGCGCGGCGCCGCTCGGCTCGTTGCTGGTGCTTTCGGCGGCGCTGTCCTGGGCACTGGGAACGGTGCTGCAGAGGCGCTACCCGGTCGCGATGCCGCCGGCACCCTATACCGCCTGGATGATGCTTCTGGGCGGGTTGCCAATCTTCGCCGGCGCTTTGCTGCTGGAGGACCCCGGGCAGCTTGCGTCGGTCGGACTGTGGCCGGCGCTTGGCGTGCTCTACAACATCCTGATCGCGTTCTCGTTTGCCCAGTGGGCCTGGATCCGGATCGCGACCACCGTTCCAGTGGCGGTGTCCTCGCTCAGCATGCTGATGATCCCGGTCTTGGGCGTGTTTTCGGGCATGGTTTTCCTCGGTGAGCGGCCGAGCTGGGCCGAATACGCGGCCCTTGCGCTGGTGCTCGGTTCGCTGCTCACGGTGGTAATTCCGCGGCGCGCTTGCGGGGGATGAGCGACACGTCCCAGCGCGTGCGCGCCTGCTGCAGCATCGCGCGCGCGCTAGACGTTTCGGGCACGGGCTGGCCAAGGAACACGAGCGCGCGCGCGAGTTCGCGCACGGGATGCCACGCGTCGATTGCCGGCGCACCGCTTTGCTTGCTCAACTTCTCACCGCTCACAGTCAGCGCCGCCGGCAGGTGAAGGTAGCGCGGGCTGGGGTAGCCGAGCAGCCGCTGCAGCCAGATCTGGCGCGCCGTGGAATCGAGCAGGTCGGCGCCCCGCACAACGTCGGTGATGCCCTGCTGCGCGTCGTCCACCACGACCGCGAGCTGGTAGGCAATCACGCCGTCGGCGCGACACAGGACGAAGTCGCCGACCTCGCGCTCGACCGACTGCTCGATTTCGCCCTGCACTCGGTCGGCGAAGCGGATCGGCACGCTCGCGGTGCGCACACGGATGGCGCGCGCGCACCGTCCCGGAGCGAGGCCGTCACGGCAGGTCCCTGGGTAGATGCGGGCGCCGTCGATCGCGAGCGCTGAATCGGCGATTTCACTGCGCGTACAGCTGCAGGGATAAGTCGCCTCGCGGCGCTCGAGGGCCTCGAGCGCGGCCCTGTAGCCCACACCGCGCGCGCTCTGGTGCAGCACCGGTCCGTCCCAGATCAGCCCCAGGCCTTCGAGCTGACGCATGATAGTGTCAGCCGCGCCGCCCTGCTCGCGCGGCTTGTCCAGATCCTCGATGCGCAGCTGCCACGTACCGCCGGCGGCACGTGCGCCCAGCCAGCTGGCAAGTGCCGCCGCCAACGAACCAAAGTGCAAAGGCCCTGTCGGCGACGGGGCGAAGCGGCCTATATAGCGCATGTGCGCGTATAGTGCCATTTTGCAGAGGAGATCGCTGCGTGGCGACTGTCGAATTGACCAAGGAAAACTTCGAGCAGGTGGTGAGCACGAACCCTGTGGTGGTGGTCGATTTCTGGGCCCCGTGGTGCGGACCCTGTAAGGGTTTTGCTCCGATCTTCGAGGGCGCGTCGGAGCAGCATCAGGATGTGGTGTTCGCCAAGGTCAACACCGACGACGAACAGGAGATCGCGGGAACGTTCGGCATCCGCTCGATCCCGACGCTGATGGTGTTTCGCGAAAAAGTGCTGCTGTTTCAGCAGGCCGGCGCGCTGCCGGCTTCGGCCTTCGAGCAGGTGCTGGAGCAGGCAAAGGCGCTCGACATGGCGCAGGTGCATGCGGAAATCGCAAAGCGGGAGAGCGCGAAGCGCGAGAATTCCGACGGCGCCGGGGCGCACGCCGGCGACGCCTAAACGGGCACGACGTGATCGAACTGCGCCGTGCCGCGGAACGCGGGCACTCTAATCACGGGTGGCTCGATTCGTCCCACAGCTTTTCATTCGCCGACTACCACGACCCGCGGTACATGGGTTTCGGCAGCCTGCGCGTCATCAACGAGGATCGGATCCAGCCCGGCACCGGCTTTGCCACGCACAGCCACCGCGACATGGAGATCGTGAGCTACGTGCTCGAAGGCGCGCTCGCGCACCAGGATTCGATGGGCAACGGCTCGACCATCGTTCCGGGCGACGTTCAGCGCATGAGCGCGGGCACAGGCGTGCGCCACAGCGAGTACAACCACGAGCGGTCCAGCGTAACCCACTTCCTGCAGATCTGGATCGAACCGGCGGCGCGCGGCATCGCCCCGGGATACGAGCAGAAGCATTACGATGTTGCCTCGAAGCGCGGGCACCTGCGGCTGGTTGTGTCCCCCGACGGGCGTGACGGATCGGTGACGATTCACCAGGATGCCTATATGTACGCCGCGCAGCTGAATGAGGGCGAGCGCGTGGTTTACCCGCTGCCGAACGGAAGGCGCGCCTACGTGCATGTCGCGCGTGGCAGCCTGGCGGCAAACGGCAACGCGCTCGGCGCGGGCGACGCGCTCAAGGCGAGCGACGTGGCCGAAATCGTCCTGGAGCGGGGCGAACAGGCGGAAGTTCTGCTGTTCGACCTTGCCTGAGCGATCCCGGCGAGCTGCGACAGTGGCAGATACGCGCACGGAGCGTGACTCCTTCGGGCCGATCGAAGTTCCGGCCGAGCGGCTCTGGGGCGCACAGACCGAGAGGAGCCGGCGCAACTTCCGGATTTCCGGCGAGCTGATGCCTCTGGCGGTGATACACGCTCTGGCGCTGGTCAAGCGCTCGGCGGCGCGGGTGAACTGCGAGCTGGGTCTGCTCAAGGCGCGAAAAGCCACTGCGATCGAGCAGGTAGCCGATGAGGTGCTCGCAGGCCGCCATGACGGGGAATTCCCGCTGGTAGTCTGGCAAACCGGATCGGGCACTCAATCCAACATGAACGTAAACGAGGTGCTCGCTAATCGCGCCTCCGAGATCCTCGGCGGGGAGCGCGGCGAGCGGCGTCTTGTGCATCCGAACGACGACGTCAACCTCGGTCAATCGTCGAACGACGCGTTTCCGAGCGCGATGCACGTCGCGGCGGCGCGGGCGCTGCACGAGCGGCTCCTGCCGGCGCTGGCACGCTTGCGCGGTACCCTGGCCGACAAGAGCGACGCCTTCGCGGCGATTGTGAAGATCGGCCGCACGCATCTTCAGGATGCGACCCCGCTCACGCTCGGGCAGGAGTTCTCGGGCTATGTCGCGCAGCTCGGGCACGCCGACGCGGCGCTGCGCGCAGTCCTGCCGGGGCTGTACGCGCTCGCGATCGGCGGCACCGCGGTTGGCACCGGACTGAATACTCATCCCGAGTTTGCCGCGCGAGTAGCCAAGGACCTCTCTGGGGCGACCGGCCTCGGGTTCGAGAGCGCGCGCAACAAGTTCGCTGCACTCGCGGGTCACGAGCCGCTCGTGTTCGCGCACGGTGCGCTCAAGACCCTGGCCGCGGCGCTGATCAAGATCGCGAACGACGTACGCTGGCTCGCGTCTGGGCCGCGCTCCGGACTGGGCGAACTCTCGCTGCCGGAGAACGAGCCCGGCAGCTCGATCATGCCCGGTAAAGTGAACCCGACTCAGACTGAGGCGATGACGATGCTCTGCGCGCAGGTGTTCGGCAACGACGTGGCGCTCAACATCGGCGCCGCATCGGGCAACTTCGAGCTGAACGTGTTCAAGCCGCTCATCATCCAAAATTTCCTGCAGAGCGCCCGCCTGCTTGCCGACGGCTGCGAGTCGTTCGACGAGCACTGCGCGCGCGGCATCGAGCCGAACCGAGCGCGCATCGCTGGGCTGGTCGAACGTTCGCTGATGCTGGTTACCGCGCTGTCGCCCAGGATCGGCTACGACCGGGCGGCCGAGATTGCCAAGAAAGCACACCATGACGGCAGCACACTGCGCGAGGCGGCGCTCGCCCTGGGCCACGTCAGCGCGGACGATTTCGATCGTTGGGTGCGCGCGGAGGACATGACCGGGTCGCGCTGAACCGGGCTGATAAACTTCGCCCCGCCATGTCAGTCGTCCTTCTCATCTCCGGCCGGGGCAGCAATATGCAGGCCCTGCTCGACGCCGAAGTGCCGGTTACGGCGGTCATCGGCAACCGGGCCGATGCCGCAGGGCTCGAGGTCGCGGCGCGGCGCGGCGTGGTCGCCACGACGATTGAGCACGAGGCCTTTCGGACGCGCGAAGAGTTCGACGCCGCGCTTGCGGCACAGATCGACCGCCATTCGCCGCGCCTGGTAGCGCTGGCAGGGTTCATGCGCGTCCTGACTCCGGGCTTCGTCGCGCGTTACGCGGGGCGGCTGGTAAACATCCATCCCTCGCTGCTGCCTGCGTTTCCCGGGCTCGATACGCACCGGCGCGCGCTTGCGGCGGGGGTCAAGGTGCACGGCTGCAGCGCGCATTTCGTCAGCGAGCAACTCGATCACGGTCCGATTATCGTTCAGGGCGCCGTTCCGGTGCGACCGGGCGACACGCCGGAGCTGCTGGCCGCCCGCGTGCTGCGCCAGGAGCACGTGGTGTACCCGCGCGCGGTGCGCTGGTTCCTGGACGACAGGCTGGTCGTCCACGACGGAGTGGTAAGCGTTAAGGGAAACGATGCGCAATTGGTTTATTCCGATCGCGATTAGCGTCTGGTTCTGCGCTTGCGCCCACGCCGCGCCCCCGGCGCGCATCGAGATCGACTACGACGTGCTGCGCAATGGGAGCGCGATGGCCGAAGTGGCCGATCGTTTTAAGCACGACGGCAAGAGCTACCGCGTAGTCGAGGAGTGGCACGGCAAGGGATTGTTCGCGCTGCTCGGCGGGATTACCCGCACCAGCAGCGGAACACTCGGCAGCGGTGCGCTGCGTCCGCTAGAGTTTTCCGACGTGCGCACCGGGCGCGACCCGGTGCGGGCGGTGTTCGACTGGGCGGATGGGAGACTGAAGCTGGAAGCCAACGGCACGACCCGTACCCAGCCCATGCCGGCGCACGCACAGGACAAACTTTCGATGTTGTATGCATTCGCCTTCGACCTTCCAGGGACGGCGCCGGTCGCGATCAACGCCACCGACGGCAAGGGTGTGTCGCACTACGTGTTCGAAGTCGCGGGCCGGCAGGAGATCGCCACGCCCGCCGGCCAGTTCGACGCCCTGCGGCTGGTCAAGCGCAAAGACGGCCCGGACGACCACGGCACCGAGATCTGGCTCGCGCGGGCGCACGGCTATCTTCCGATTCGGGTCCTGATTACCGACAAGGACGGCACGCGCATCGACCAGGTCGTGACGCGCATCACCGCGCCGTGAAGTTGCGCGCCGCGCTTGTAAAGCACGCCGAAACCCTTGTCGGCGAGCTACTCGCCTTTGTCGGACCTGCCGACCAGACGGTGTCGCGCTACTTTCGTACCCACCGCGCGCTGGGCCAGGACGACCGAGCCTTCGTGGCCGAGGCCGTCTATGCCGTGCTGCGCCGCAGGCGCTCGCTCGAAGCCGCTGCGGCGAGCGAGACGCCGCGCGCGCTGCTGCTGGCGGCGCTATCGCGCGTGCAGGGGCTTTCCGCACGCGCGCTGGAAGGCGCGCTGCGCCCGGCCGATGCGGCGATACTTGCGCGTGCCCGGGCCGCGAAGGAATCGACCTGGCCGGCCGCGGTAAGAGCCGACCTGCCGAACTGGTTGTGGCAGCGCCTCGAGGCGGAGCAAGGACCAGGGGAGGCGATGCGCGTCGCGCAGGGACTGTTGAACCCAGCGCCGCTCGACCTGCGCGTGAATCTCGCGCGCATCGATCGGGACAGCGCGCTCACATCTCTCGCCGCGAGCGGACTCGCCTGCGCGCCTACACCGTACTCGCCGGCGGGGATCCGGCTCGTGGGCAAGCCGGCGATCAACCGCCACCCGCTTTTCGAGCAGGGATTGGTGGAAGTACAGGACGAGGGCAGCCAGCTGCTCGCCTACCTGGTGGCGCCGCGGCGCGGCGAAATGGTGGCCGATTTCTGCGCCGGAGCGGGTGGCAAGACCTTGGCGATGGCGATGCTCATGCGCGGAACGGGGCGGCTGTACGCGATGGACGTATCGGCCAAGCGGCTGCACGCGCTCGCTCCGCGTGCAGCGCGCGCTGGAGTCTCGAATATTCACTCGCTCGCCCTCGCGGAGGGGGGCGACGTGCGCGCCAAGCGGCTGGCTGGCAAGCTCGATCGGGTACTTGTCGATGCACCGTGCAGCGGATTCGGCACGCTGCGGCGCAACCCGGACCTCAAGTGGCGGCATGGCCCGGCGGCGGTAGTCGAACTGGCGCAGAAGCAATTGCGCATCCTGCGCGCGGCGGCACGCCTGGTTAAGCCGGGGGGCAGGCTGGTCTACGCAACCTGCAGCATCCTGGAGGCCGAAAACGAGGCGGTGATGGAGCGCTTCGTCGCCGACCACCCGGAATTTGCCTCACTGTCGTGCAGCGAGCTCCTTGCGGCCCAGGGCATCGCGCTGCCGGCGGGTGGGCGCCTGCGCCTTTGGCCGCACCTGCACGGCACCGACGGGTTCTTCGCCGCGGCGCTGGAGCGCCGCCGAAACGGTCAGTCAGGCGCCTGATCCTCGTCGCGCCCGTAGCGCGCGTGAAGGTGTACCGGCTTGGCAATTGCACGCCGCAGGCGGATGTTGAGCATCTCCACGCAGACCGCGAACACCATGGCGAAGTAGACGTAGCCTTTGGGCACCTCATGGCCGAAGCCCTGCGCGACCAGCAGTACGCCGATCGCCACCAAGAACGACAAGGCGAGCATCTTGATGGTCGGATGCGTCGAAATGAAGCGTCCGATCGCGCCGGCGAAAACCATCATCAGTGCGACCGAGGCGACTATCGCCGCGACCATCACCGCGATGTCCTTTACCATCCCTACCGCGGTGATGATCGAATCGAGCGAAAACACAAGATCGATCAGCATGATCTGCATGATCAGGCCGCCGAAGGACGCGCGCGCGGTCACTGCAGCGGGGTTCTCCTCCGTGCCTTCGAGCAACTGGTGGATTTCCCTGGTGCTCTTCCATAGTAGGAAAACACCGCCCACGATAAGGATCAGATCGCGTCCCGAAATCTGCTCACCGAGAATGCTGAACAGGGGTGCGGTCATACCAATGATCCACGCCAGCACTAGCAGCAGCCCGATGCGCATGAACATGGCACCGAACAAACCGATGCGACGCGCACGCTCGCGCTGCCCAGCGGGAAGTTGATCCACTAGGATGGAGATGAAGACCACGTTGTCGATCCCGAGCACGATCTCGAGCGCGGTAAGCGTAGCGAACGCGATCCAGGTCTGAGGGTTGGTCAACAGTTCGATCATCGGCGGGCGCTCCGGGAAACGCGGTTGAGAGGAATTTTTGCACGCGCGCCGCGCGCGATCGCTTTCCCCTTTTAATGCGGAGGGTTACGGCTCCGGATGCGCACGAATGACCCCATTACAGATTGTTTCTTGCGACGCGCGGGGATTCGCGTAAAATGACGCGTAGCTGACGTTTATAACTACTATTAGAAGACAACTTGATGATTTTTTCCGGTTTTTTCGATCTGCCCTGGTGGGGTTACATGCTCGTGGCGCTGGGCCTGACCCACATCACGATCGCCTCGGTAACGATCTTCCTGCACCGCCATCAGGCCCACCGCGCGCTTGACCTGCATCCGATCGCGTCGCACTTCTTCCGGTTCTGGCTCTGGCTCACCACCGGCATGGTGACCAAGGAATGGGCGGCCATCCACCGCAAGCACCACGCCAAATGCGAGACCGCCGAGGACCCGCACAGCCCGCAGGTCTACGGTATTAACAGA
Source organism: Burkholderiales bacterium (assembly GCA_050741415.1). Classification (GTDB taxonomy): domain Bacteria; phylum Pseudomonadota; class Gammaproteobacteria; order Burkholderiales; family SG8-39; genus DAHVFK01. The sequence goes on from JBOIFB010000009.1 coordinate 17,736, forward strand.
GTGCTGTGGGGCGGGGTGTTGCTGTACGTGAAGGAGTCCTACAACCGCGAGACGCTCGAGCGCTACGGCCACGGCACGCCCGACGACTGGATGGAGCGCAACGTTTATACGCGGCATCCGATCCTCGGGCTCACGCTGATGGGCGCGGTCGATCTGGCGCTTTTCGGCCTCGTGCCCGGCGCGCTAATCCTGCTGACGCAGATCGTCTGGATTCCGTTCTGGGCTGCCGGCGTGATCAACGGCATCGGCCACTACTTCGGCTACCGCAACTACGGCTGCGCCGACGTGAGCACCAACATCGTGCCCTGGGGGATACTGATCGGGGGCGAGGAACTGCACAACAACCACCACGCGTTCGCTGCGTCGGCCAAGCTGTCCTCAAAGTGGTACGAGTTCGATATCGGCTGGATGTACATCAGGATGATGGAGATGCTCGGCCTCGCCACGGTCAAGAAAGTGGCGCCGAAGCCGCGCTTTGCCGCGCCCAAGCCGTCCGCCGATTTCGAGACGTTGCATGCGGTGATTGCCAACCGTTACGACGTGCTGTCGCGCTACGCCAAGTCGATCAAGAAGACTTATCACGAAGAAGTGCAGCGTTTGGCGCATTGGTCACCGGGCGATGCTGAGGCGCTCAAATCCCTCAAGCGGGCGCTGCTGCGCGTGCAGGAGCTTTCCGAAGCGGAACGCGCGCGCTTGGCCGATGCTTTGCGCAACTCGCGTGCATTGGCGACGGTGGTCGCAATGAGGCACGAGCTGACCGCGCTGTGGGAGCGCTCCAACGCGTCGAAGGAGCAGCTGCTGCGCCAGTTGCAGGATTGGTGCCACCGGGCCGATTCCAGCGGTATCGTGCCCCTGCAGGATTTCTCGCGCCGCCTGCGCTGCTACGCATAGCGGCGTCAGCCGGAACGCAATAAAAAAGCCCGCCATTGGCGGGCTTTTTTATTTCCGGCGTAGCGGCAGGCTACTTGAGCTTGGTTTCCTTGTACATCACGTGCTTGCGCGCTTTGGGATCGTACTTCTTGATCTCCAGCTTGTCAGGTGTGGTGCGCTTATTCTTGGTCGTGGTGTAGAAGTGGCCGGTGCCGGCCGTGGATTCGAGCTTTATCTTTTCACGCATGGTGGAGGATCCGGTTAAGCCTTCGCTTCGGCCTTCGCTTCGGCCTTCGCCTTGGCCTTCGCCTTGGCGCGTACCTCGGCGAGCACCGCGTCGATGCCGAGCTTGTCGATGCGACGCAGGCCGGCGGTTGAAACACGCAGTCGCACCCAGCGATTTTCGCTCTCGACCCAGAAGCGACGGTAATGCAGGTTAGGCTGGAAGGTACGTCGGGTCTTATTGTTGGCGTGCGAGACCAGGTTGCCCTTCATCGGCTTCTTGCCGGTGACTTCGCAGACACGGGACATGGATGGCGCTCCGCGGGGAAAAAGAGAGGATTATACGCGAATAATCAGTGCTTTTTCAAGGAAAGTGGCCGATTCGAAGTGGTGCTTGATTCTTGTCGACGGCATCTGTGATAGTACGAAAGGTGGACGCACCGCCGACACAAGACCGCAAACTCCCCGCCGCCAGAGCGATGGCACTAGGCCTGGTGTTGATGTGCGCGGCGGCGCACGGCCAGGCGCCTGAGTCCGAAGCGGCCACCGCGCTGCGTCTCGCCGGCACGGTCGAATTTGCCAGCGGCGATTCGATGATCACCCCGCAAGTCGGCGACAGTCGACTGGTCGCCAAGGGAAGCGAGGTGCACGAAGGCGACACTATCGTCACTTTCGAGGGCGGTGAGGCCCAGCTTCACATGCTGGACGGCGCCTATCTCATGGTGCGCGAGAATTCGAGAATTAAGATCGAGGCGTATGTTGCGGACGGCGGCGACAAGGACCGCAGCATTCTCGACCTGATCAAGGGCACGGTGCGCAGCATCACTGGCTGGATCGGTAAGTACAACCGCGCTGCGTACGAGATCCGAACGCCTATCCTGGTTACCATCGGCGTGCGCGGCACCGATCACGAGGTCACCTATATCCCTCCGGGCGATCCGCGCGGAGAGCCGGGCGTGTACGACAAGGTAAACGAAGGCAAGGCGTTTATGCGCTTGGGGAGCGAGGTGGTCGAGGTGCCGCCGCAACGGGCCGTGTTCAGCGCATGGGGCGCAATACCCCACCGGCCGCGCCTGCTTGCCTCTATTCCAGCATTCTTCAAGCCGGGACCGCACGAGCGCCAGTTCGCACAGCGAGCGCGCGCGTCGCTGCGCACGATCGCGGCGCAAAGGCAGGCACGCATTCGAGCGGTGCGCGAATTGCGCGGCATCGGGCCGCGGGGCGCTGCGTCCGAGCGCCGTCAGCAACTGCGCCCCGGCGTAGGCGCGATACGCGGACGCGTGCGCGCCGGCGGCGCGCTGCGCGAGTCCGGTGCTCGCGCGCGGCAAATGCAAAGGCGGGCGCCCCGGGAACGGGAGCCGGAGAAAGACCGGCCGCGGATGCGGCGACGCGAGTAGCGCGGCCGCACCTTATAAGAGACCCCTTTCGGCGAACGAAAGGATGTGGTTGCCGGCGACGATGAAGTGATCCAGCACCTTGACGTCGACCAGCGCCAGCGCCTCGCTCAGACTGCGGGTGAGCAGCTCGTCGGCCTGACTCGGCTGCGCCACGCCGGAGGGATGGTTGTGCGCCAGAATTAGCGCGGCTGCGTTGCGGCGCAGGGCGGCTTTTACCACCTCGCGCGGATAGACGCTGGTCTGCGTCAGAGTGCCGCGGAACAGTTCCTCGACCGCGATGACACGGTGTTGCGCATCGAGGAATAGCACCACGAATACCTCGTGCTCACGCGTGCCGATCGCGTGGCTCAGATACTCGCGTACCGCGGCCGGCGAGTTCAATGCGGCACCGGCACGTAGTTGCTCGCCCAGGCAGCGGCGCGCCATTTCGAGCACGGCCGCGAGCTGCGCCGCCTTCGCCTCGCCCAGTCCCTTCGTCTCGCATAGCGCGGCGTGGTTGGCAGCGAGCAGCCCCGCCAGCCCGCCAAATCGTCCGATCAGCTCACGCGCCAGTTCAACTGCGCTCTTTCCGACCACACCGCTGCGCAGAAATACGGCCACCAATTCGGCGTCCGACAGGTGCGCTGGACCGAGCGACAGCAAGCGCTCGCGCGGCCTTTCGGCCGCAGGCCAATCCGTGATCGCCATGCACCCCCCCTTGAATTCACCTAGAATCCCCTTCCGTCCAACGCCTTGGCGACCAGATCGATGACAGCGATCAAGGGAAAAAGAGTTCTTCTCGGCATGACCGGCGGCATCGCCGCATTCAAGTGCGCCGAACTGGCGCGCATCCTCGTCAAGGCGGGGGTCGACTTGCGGGTGGCCATGACCGAGGCAGCAACGCGCTTCGTCACTCCGGTCACGATGCAGGCGCTGTCGGGCCAAGCCGTCTGGACCGACCTATGGGACGCGCGGGTGCCGGACAACATGGCGCACATCGAACTCTCGCGTGACCGCGACCTGATCCTAGTTGCGCCGGCGAGCGCCGACTTCATGGCCAAGCTGGCGCATGGCCTGGCGAACGACCTGCTCTCGGCGCTGGCGCTGGCGCGTCGCTGCCCCCTCATGCTGGTACCGGCGATGAACGTCGAGATGTGGGGCAACCCGGCGACACAGCGCAACGTTCTCACCCTGCGCGACGACGGCGTCGCGTTCGCGGGCCCGACCGCCGGCGACCAGGCTTGCGGCGAAACGGGCATGGGGCGCATGCTCGAGCCTCAGCAGATCGCCGAAGAAGTCGAAGCGCTGTTCCAACCCAAAGTGCTTGCTGGCAAGCGGGTGCTTGTCACTGCCGGACCGACCGAGGAGCCGATCGACCCCGTGCGGGTGATCACTAATCGGAGCTCCGGCAAGATGGGATACGCCGTGGCGCGCGCGGCACGCGAAGCGGGGGCCGAGGTAACGCTCATCAGCGGGCCGGTCGCGCTGCCCGCGCCGAGCGGCGTAGCACGTGTGAACGTGCGCACCGCGCGCGAAATGTTCGATGCGGTGAAGGCCGCGGTAAGCGGGAGCGACATTTTCATCTCGGTAGCCGCGGTCGCCGATTACAGAGCGAAGAGCGCTGCGCCAAACAAGATAAAGAAGGACTCCGGTCGTGGCAGAACGCTGGAGCTGGAGGAAAATCCGGACATTCTGAGCTGGGTCGCCGCGCGGCCCGCGCCGCCACTATGCGTGGGCTTCGCCGCCGAGAGCGAAGACGTGGCGGGCAATGCGCGCGCCAAGCGCAGCAAGAAGAATCTCCCGCTGCTGGCGGCTAATCTGGCCCAGCAGGCGCTAGGCGCCGACGAGAACGAGATCACGCTGTTCGATGAGCGCGGCGAGCATCCGCTCGGGCGAGGTCCCAAGATCGATCTGGCACGAAAGCTGATATTGCACCTCGCCGGCATGAGCGCCGGCAGGAAGCGTGGCTAGAGACATGCGCCACAGACTCGAGCTGAAGATTCTTGACCCGCGGATCAGGCACGACATGCCGCAGTACGCGACGCCAGGCGCAGCGGGTCTGGACCTGCGCGCCTGCATCGACTTGCCGCTGACACTCGCGCCAGGCGACAGCGAGCTGGTACCGTCGGGTATCGCGATTCACCTGGACGACCCGTGCCTGGCGGCGGTGGTGCTGCCGCGCTCCGGGCTAGGCGCCAGGCACGGTATCGTACTTGGTAACCTGGTCGGCCTGATCGACTCGGACTATCAGGGGCAGGTACTGGTCTCGGTGTGGAACCGAGGCCGGGATTCGTTCACCATCCGGCCGATGGATCGCGTTGCGCAACTGGTGGTCGTCCCGGTAGTTCAGGTCGAGCTGCACGTGGTGCAGGAATTCGCCCCATCACAGCGCGGCGCGGGTGGCTTCGGTAGCACCGGCCGGGGTTAACTTCAGACTACCGCAGCCTGCTCTTCCTCGAAGGTCAGGCGGATCGTTTCGGCGTCGTCGACATCGATCGTCACCTTGCCACCGTGCACGAGCCTGCCGAACAGCAGTTCGTCGGCGAGCGCCCGCCTGATCGTGTCCTGAATCAGGCGCGCCATCGGCCGCGCGCCCATCAGCGGATCGAAGCCTTTCTTAGCCAGGTGTTCCTTGAGCTTCTGCGTGAAGATGGGCTCGACCTTCTTCTCCTGCAGCTGTTCCTCGAGCTGCATCAGGAACTTGTCCACCACGCGCAGGATGACCTCGTTGTCGAGCGAACGGAACGAGATGATCGCATCCAGCCGATTGCGGAACTCGGGCGTGAACATGCGCTTGATCGCTTCCAACTCGTCGCCCGCCTGCTTCGAGAGCGTGAATCCCATCGAGTTCTTCGACAGCTGCTCTGCGCCCGCGTTGGTCGTCATGACGATCACCACGTTGCGGAAGTCCGCCTTGCGACCATTGTTGTCGGTAAGTGTCCCGTGGTCCATGACCTGGAGCAGGATGTTGAAGATGTCCGGGTGCGCTTTCTCGATCTCGTCCAGCAGAAGTACCGAATAGGGCTTCTTGGTAATCTGCTCCGTGAGCAGGCCGCCCTGCTCGAAGCCGACGTAGCCCGGCGGCGCGCCGATCAGGCGCGATACCGCGTGGCGCTCCATGTACTCGGACATGTCGAAGCGGATCAGCTCGATGCCCATGCAGTACGCGAGCTGGCGCGCGACTTCGGTCTTGCCGACCCCGGTCGGGCCTGAGAACAGGAAGCAGCCGATCGGCTTTTGCGGATTACCGAGCCCAGAGCGTGCCATCTTGATCGCGCTGGCCAGCGCGTCGATCGCGTTGTCCTGGCCGAACACCACTGCCTTCAAGTCTCGGTCCAGCTTGGCCAGGGCGCTTCGGTCGTCGGACGATACCGAGCGCGGCGGGATACGCGCGATCTTCGCGATGATGTCCTCGATCTCAGCCTTGCCAATGATCTTCTTCTGTTTGCTTTTGGGCGCGATGCGCTGCGCTGCGCCTGCCTCGTCGATAACGTCGATCGCCTTGTCCGGCAGGTGGCGGTCGTTGATGTAGCGCGCGGAAAGTTCCGCTGCCGTGCTGAGCGCATTGGCAGTGTACTTGACGCTGTGGTGCGCCTCGAAGCGGGTCTTTAGCCCCTTCAGGATTTCGACTGTTTCCTCGATGGAAGGCTCGTTGACGTCGATCTTCTGGAAGCGCCGCGAAAGCGCATGGTCTTTTTCGAACACGCCGCGGTATTCGTTGTAGGTTGTCGCACCGATGCACTTGAGCTGTCCGGTCGAGAGCACCGGCTTGAGCAGGTTGGAGGCATCGAGCGTGCCGCCCGATGCCGCGCCCGCGCCGATGACGGTGTGGATCTCATCGATGAACAGCACCGCGTTCGGGTTGTCGACCAGCTGCTTGAGCACCGCCTTGAGGCGTTGCTCGAAATCGCCGCGGTATTTGGTCCCGGCGAGCAACGCGCCCATGTCGAGTGCGTAGACGGTGCACTTGGCCAGCAGCTCCGGAACACTGGCCTCGACGATGCGGCGCGCGAGGCCTTCTGCAATCGCTGTCTTGCCCACTCCCGCCTCACCTACCAGCAGCGGGTTGTTCTTGCGCCGGCGGCAAAGCGTCTGAATGACGCGTTCGAGTTCCCTGTCGCGGCCGATGAGCGGGTCGATCTTGCCCGCCAGCGCGAGCGAGTTCAGGTTCTGGGTGTAGTTGTCGAGCGGACTATTGGCGGTCTCGGCTTGGCCTTCCTGCTCGGCCTCCTGATCGCCCTTGCCGGAGTGCGGCTGGGGCGTCTTGGTGATGCCGTGCGAAATGTAGTTGACCACGTCCAGGCGGGTAATCCCCTGCTGCTGAAGGAAGTACACCGCGTGCGAGTCCTTTTCGCCGAAGATCGCCACCAGCACATTGGCGCCGGTGACCTCCTTCTTGCCCGAGGACTGCACGTGCAGGATGGCGCGCTGGATGACGCGCTGGAAGCCGAGCGTGGGCTGGGTATCGACTTCGCGATCGGCCGCGATGCGCGGCGTCTGCTCCGCGATGTGCTGCGTGAGATTCTTGCGCAGTTCGTCGATGTTGGCGCCGCAAGCGCGCAGCACCTCCGCCGCGGTGGGGTTGTCGAGCAGGGCGAGGAGCAGGTGTTCAACGGTGATGAACTCGTGGCGCTTCTGGCGCGCCTCGACGAATGCCATGTGAAGGCTGACTTCGAGCTCCTGGGCAATCATCCTACGTTTCCTCCATCACGCACTGCAGCGGGTGCTGGTGCTTGCGCGAGTACGCGGCGACTTGCTGCACCTTAGTCGTGGCAACATCCCGAGGATACACCCCGCAGACCCCAATGCCTTCGCGGTGAACCTTGAGCATCACCTGGGTCGCCCGTTCCCGCGTCATGCTGAAGAACTTTTGCAACACCAGCACGACGAACTCCATTGGCGTGTAGTCGTCGTTCAGCAGCATGACCTTGAACATCGGCGGCGGCTTGAGCTTGCTCTTTTGCGCCTCCAGTACGCCATCGTCTCTGAACTGCGTCGCCATGCCGCCCGTTTGCTATGCGCCCTCGAGCTCAATGAGATCAGACATCCTTTTCGCTTGCCCGTTCCCGCTCCGCGTGACGTGATGAGTCGCTTCCTTTGCCCGAGACTCTCGCGAGTATCCTAATCAATGTGCAGGGGCGGCGCAATGCGATTGCCGCGACGAATGCGACACAGTTGGCGCACGGGGCAGCGCGACAGCGCCCCTTGACGGCGCCGGGCGGGGGGGGTAAAAGGCGACCGTGTTTGATTTCAGGCTGTCTGTTTCGCCATCGAGAGGGCGGCGGGGTCGTGAAGTTCAAGCATCCCGGGAATTCCCGCGGTATTCCTCAAAACCAGGTGGAAAGGAAGCGGCTCATGGCGACAGGCACCGTTAAGTGGTTCAACGACGCGAAGGGCTACGGG
>JBOIFB010000010.1:0-23808 GCA_050741415.1 Burkholderiales bacterium
GGTGATCACTCCGCTGCTGTTCAACGTCGTGCTGTCTCTCGACGGCAGCTACGCCGTGGCCTACGCGATCTTCGGCCTGCCGTCGCTGGCGATCGGCGCGCGCCTGCTGCTCGTACGCGCAAGCGGGAATCCGGCGCCATGAAACGGGTCATCCTTGTTCATGGGCTGTGGATGCCCGGGCTCGTCATGTCGCCCTTGGCCCGGTGGCTGTCGCGCGCCGGATACCGCTGCCACCTGTTCGACTATGCCGGGCGGGGGCGGCCGCTGGCCGCGAACGCGGAGCGGCTGGCGCAGTTCGCGCGCCACGTGGGCGCGGCGCATTTCGCCGGCCACAGCCTGGGCGGCCTGGTGGTGCTCGAAGCGCTCAATGCGAATCCCTCGCTCGCGGTCGAGCGCGTGGCGCTGCTCGGCACGCCGGCCCGCGGCTGCCTCGTGGCGCGTCGGCTTGCGATCCACGGCTTAGGGCGCTGGATGCTGGGGGAGAGCGAGGCGCTGTGGCGCGAGGGACGCGCCGCGCGCTGGACCCGTCCTGAGCCGCTCGCAATCCTTGCCGGCACCTTTCCCTTCGGCCTGGGACGGACGTTCGGGCGACTGCCTGGCGCCAATGACGGCGTAGTGTGCGTCGAAGAGACCCGTATCGAGAGAGCGTCCGCGCTCACCGCGCTGCCGGTGAGCCACAGCGGCATGCTGCTTTCGGCGCGCGTGGCACGCAATCTTCAGGCCTTCCTCGAGACGGGAAGCTTCGCTCCCCATGCGCGCTAGGTGGATTGCGCTGGCGGCGCTGCTCGCGCTCTCGGGCTGCGAGACGTTGTCGTATTACGCTCAGGCGGTCGGCGGGCAGCTCGAGCTCATGCACCGCGCGCAGCCATTGACCGAGTGGATCTCCGATCCGGCCACGCCGCCTGCGCTGCGCCGGCGACTCGAGCTCGCGGCGCGCATGCGCGAGTTCGCCTCGCGCGAGCTCGCGCTGCCCGACAACGGCAGCTACCGCAGCTATGCCGAGCTAGACCGACCTTACGCGGTGTGGAACGTGTTCGCAGCCCCCGAATTCTCGGTGCGACCGGTCGAGTCCTGCTTCCCGATCGCAGGCTGCGTCGCCTATCGCGGATTCTTTGCGCGCGACGACGCAGAGCGCTACGCCGCGAAGGAGCGTGCCGCAGCGCTCGACGTGTTCAGCTATGGCGTGCCGGCATATTCGACCCTGGGCTGGTTCGACGACCCGCTGCTTTCGACCTTCATCCATTACCCCGAGTCGGAGCTCGCGCGGCTTATTTTCCACGAGCTGGCGCACCAGGTCGTCTACGTGGAGGGCGACACGACGTTCGACGAGTCCTTCGCGGTGACGGTTCAGGACGAGGGCGTACGCCGCTGGCTCGAGCTCGAGGGGCACGGTGCGGAGCTCGCCGCGTTCAGTACGGCCGAGGCGCGCCAGGACGAGTTCGTGGGTCTGATCGGGGACGCGCGCAAACGCCTCGCGCGCCTGTACGCCGAGCCGCTTGCGCCGGACGCGATGCGCGCCGCGAAGGGTGCCGAGTTCGCACGCCTCGCCGAACGCTACGCGGCGCTCAAGGCGCGCTGGGGGGGCTACGCCGGCTTCGACCGCCTGATGCGCGAACCCAACAATGCCTTGCTGGCCTCGATCTCCGCTTACTCGCAACTGGTTCCGGGCTTCAGGCGCGAGCTTGCGGTCGTGCACGGCGACCTGGGCGCGTTCTACACCAGGGTGAAGGCGCTCGCCCGCCTGCCCAAGGCGGAACGTGATGCCGCGTTGCGCGGCGCGGAAAGTGCCGTCCGCTAGCGCGCGGTCCAGCCAAGGTCCATGCTGAGCGCGGCCCCGGTGATCGTGCCGGCGGACTCGCCGCACAAGTAGGCGACGAAGTCGGCGACCTCGGACGGTTCGATCAGGCGCTTGATGGCCGCGGGAGCAAGCATGATTTTCTCGACCACTTCCTGCGGCGAGATGCCGTTCGCCTTGGCCTGATCGGCGATCTGCGCATCGACCAGCGGCGTACGCACGTAGGCAGGGCAGACGGCGTTGACCGTGATGCCGACTTCGCCGCCTTCCAGCGCCGCGGTGCGCGTCAGCCCGACCAGCCCGTGCTTGGCGGAGATGTAGGCGACTTTGAACGGCGAGGCGATGAGCGCATGGATCGATGCGATGTTGACCACTCGGCCCCATTTCTGCTTCTTCATCGCCGGCCAGCAGTAGCGTGTGAGCAGGAACGGCGCGCTGAGCATGAGCGCGATCATGCGTTGCCACTGATCTTCCGGGAAATCCTCGATCGGCGACACGTGCTGGTACCCGGCGTTGTTGACCAGCACGTGTACCGTGCCGTGCGCAGCGAGCGTTGCGTCGACCAGCCGCTTGCAGTCGTCGCGTTGGGTCAGGTCCGCGGCGACGAAACTTCCCCCGATGCGCCTGGCGTGCTCCGCTACGGCCTTTTCGTTCACGTCGGCGAGCACTACTTTGGCACCGTCCGCGGCGAGGCGCTCCGCGCAGGCGAGGCCGATGCCGCTTGCCGCGCCGGTGACGATCGCGATCTTGTCCTTGAGCATCGCTCAGCTGATCTTTGTGTTAACCCACTTGTCGAACGCGGGGCGCTCAAGCAGGCGCTTGTGCCAGGCAGCGAGATTGGCGTACGCGGGTCGTTCGAGCGGCAGATTGAGCCATAAATGCAAGTGGCAGCCGAGGGGAATGTCCCCCATCGTTAACGCCCCGCCGGCGATGAAGCGCCGTCCGGCGAGCGCCGCGTCGAGGTAGCCGGCGAGCTCGCCGCATTTCTTGGCGGCCTCGCTGATCGCCTTCATGTCGCGCTGCTCGGCCGGCGTGCGCACCAGGCCCCAGAACACGGGCCGAAACGCGGTGCCGAACGTTCCGCTCGCCCAGTCCATCCAGCGGTCGGCGTCTGCCCGTACGTGCAGATCCGCCGGCCAAAGCTTGCCTGCGCCGTGCCTGGCGCAGAGGTAGCGCACGATGGCGTGCGATTCCCACAGTACGAGCCCGTCTTCCTCGATGGTCGGGACCAGGCCGTTGGGATTGAGTTTGCGGTACTCGGGCGTGTCGACCACCCCATACTGCATCCCCGCATCCATTCGTTCGAATGCTACGCCGAGCTCGTCGCAGCACCACAGCACCTTGCGTACGTTGACCGAGTTGGCGCGCCCCCAGATCTTGAGCATCGCGTCTCTCCCTAGAAACCTACTGCTTGCCCGTCACGGCGCGGATCGCTCGCGGCGAAGTAGCCGCCGTCGAGCTTCCAGATCATTTGTGCGCAGCCGAACTGGTTGTAATCGTCGACCGTCACGATACGGTGGCCGCGCTGCTTGAGTCCTTCCAGCGTCGCAGCCCGGAAGCCGCCTTCGACGCTCACGTCCTGGCCCTGCACCCAGCGAAAGCGCGGCCCGTCGCTCGCGGTCTGCGGATTCTGGCCGTAGTCGGCGATGCGCACCATGACCTGGGTGTGGCCCTGCGGCTGCATGGTGCCGCCCATCACGCCGAAGCTCATGACCGGCTTGCCGTCCTTGGTGACGAACCCCGGGATGATGGTCTGGTAGGGACGTTTGCCCGGGCCGACGCGGTTCGGGTGATCCTCTTTCAGCACGAAGGTGGCGCCGCGGTTCTGGAGCGAGATCCCGGTGCCCGGCACCACTACACCCGAGCCGAAGCCCATGTAATTCGACTGGATCATCGACACCATCATGCCCGAGGCGTCGGCGGCCGTGAGATACACGGTGCCGCCCTTGGGAGGCGTTCCGGCGGCGAACGGCTGGGCCTTCTTCATGTCGATCAGCTTGGCGCGCGACTTGAGATAGGTCCTGTCCAGCATGCGCGCCGGCGCGAAAGGCATGTAGTCGATGTCGGCGACGTAGGCTTGGGCGTCGGCGAAGGCGAGCTTTACCGCCTCGATCTGCAGGTGCACGCTGTCGACCGAATCGACCGGATGGCTCGCGACGTCGAAGTTCTCGAGGATTCCCAGCGCGATCAGCGCCACGATGCCCTGGCCGTTGGGCGGCAGCTCGTGCAGCGTGTAGCCGCGGTAGTCCATGCTCAGGGTGTCGACCCAGTCGGGTTTGTGCGCAGCGAGGTCTGAGGTCTTCATCACGCCGCCGTTGGCCCTGGAGTGCGCTTCGATCTTGGCGGCGAGCTCGCCTCGGTAAAACGCGTCACCATTGGTGGCGGCGATCTTTTCCAGTGTTGCGGCGTGATCCGCGAAGCGAAACTGCTGGCCGGGCGCAGGCGGCTTGCCCCCCGGCAGGAACGCCTCGGCGAAGCCCGGCTGAACCTTGAGCTCCGCGACCTGCGCCGCCCATTGGCGCGCGATGGTCGGCGAGACGAGAAATCCGTTGCGGCCGTAGCCGATCGCCGGCTCGAACAGCTTGTCGAACGGCAGCTTGCCGAAGCGCGCGCTCAGCTCGCGCCACGCAGACACGCAACCCGGTACGCTGACGGAGTTCCAGCCGCGCACGGGAACGCCCTTCTGCCCGGCGAAATATTCCGGCGTCCAGCCCGCGGGCGAGCGGCCCGAGGCGTTCAGGCCGTGCAGTTGCTTGCCGTCCCAGACGATGGCGTAGGCATCGGAGCCGATGCCGTTGGAGACCGGCTCGACCAGCGTCAGCGTGATCGCGCTGGCGAGGATCGCGTCGACCGCGTTGCCGCCGGCGAGCAGCATGCGCAGCCCCGCTTGCGCGGCGAGCGGCTGCGAAGTGGAGACGACGTTTGCGGCAAGCAGCGGCTTGCGCGGCCAGGCGTAGGGCAGTTCCCAGGAGAAAGGTGCCATCGATCAGTTGCCTTCGTGTTCGAAATCGAGCACCACGCGGCCGAGGATCCGGCCGGCCTTGAGCTCGTCCAGGGTGCGATTCACCTCGCGAGCGGGCCGCGTTTCGACCGGCGAGGGCTTGAGCTTCTTTTTCCTGGCCAGCGCGACCACCTCCTTGAGCTCCTGCAGGTCGCCGACGTAGGACCCGATGATGCCGATCGCGCGCTGCGCGATCGGGGGCAGCGGGTAAGTCAGCTCGCCGCCGAACAGGCCGCACAGTACGTAGCATCCGCCCTTCCTCAGGGCGCCGATGCCGAGCTGCGCGGTCGCCGGCATGCCGACGAAGTCGATCGCACCCGAAAGCTTGCCTTGCGCGAGCTGGGCGAGCTTCTGCGCCGCGTCCGGTGCGCGCGTATCGAGCACCAGCTTGGCGCCGAGCTTTCTGGCCGCCGCGAGCTTGAACTCGTCGATGTCGCAGGCAATGACGTTCTTCATGCCCTTTGCCTTGAAGATCGAGATCGCGATCAGGCCCAGACCGCCGCAGCCGAGCACAGCGACCCAGTCTCCGGGTCCGGGCGCAGGCAGCTTGTTGATTCCGCTGTAAGCGGTGAGCGCCGAGCAGGCGAGTGTCGAGGCGAAGCCCTGCTCGATGCCGCTCGCGTCGAGCAGGTATTTCGGGTGTGGCACCAGCAAGTGCGTGGCGTAGGCACCGGCGCGGTTTACTCCCAGGAAGCGCGAGCCCGAGACGCAGTAGTTGTCTTTGCCGGTCTTGCACACGGCGCACTTGCCGCAGCCGATCCACGGATAGACCAGGCGCTTCTGGCCGATCTTCAGGCCCCTGGCGGCCTTCGCCGCCGCGGGCCCCATCGCCTCGACCACGCCGAAAGGCTCATGGCCCATGGTGAACGGCGGCACGCAGCCGCGCTCCTTGACGTAGAAGCGCTTGCCGCTGCCCCAGTCGAAATAGCCGTCCCAGATGTGCAGGTCGCTGTGGCACACGCCCGCGCGCGTGACGCGCAGCAACACTTCGGTGCCGGTGGGCTTGGGCGTGTCCTGCAGCACCTTCTGCAGCGGCTTGCCGTGTTCGGTTACCTGCCAGCTGAACATTTGCTCCTCCCTATGCCTTGGATGCCGCGGTGAGCGCCTGGTCGATGTCCCACAGGATGTCGTCCAGTGACTCGATGCCGACCGACATGCGCACCATGTCGGGCGTGACGCCGGCCTCGAGCTGCTGCGCGTCGCTCATCTGACGGTGCGTGGTCGAAGCCGGATGGATGATCAGCGTCTTGGCATCGCCGATATTGGCCAGATGGCTCATGAACTGCGCGGCCTCGATGAACTTCTCGCCGGCCTTCGCCCCGCCCTTGACGCCGAAGTTGAGCAGGCCGGAGGCGCCCTTGGCCAGGTACTTGCGCGCCAGAGGGTGGTATCTGCTGCTTGGCAGCCCGGGGTAGTTCACCCACGCTACTTGCTTGTGACCTTCGAGGAACCTCGCCACTGCCATCGCGTTGGCGCAGTGGCGCTCCATGCGCACGTGCAGCGATTCGGTTCCCTGCAGCAGCAGCCATGCGCTGATCGGCGAGAGCGTCGGGCCGAAGGTGCGCATGATCTCCATGCGCGCCTTCATCGTATAGCCGAAGTCGCCGAAAGTCTCGTAGAAGCGTACGCCGTGATAGCCCGGCGACGGTTCGGTCATTTCGGGGAAATTGCCGTTGTCCCACTTGAACTTGCCCGACTCGATGATGACCCCGCCCATCGTGGTGCCGTGCCCGCCGATGTATTTGGTGGCCGAGTGGACGACGATGTCGGCGCCCCAGTCGAACGGGCGGCAAAGGTAAGGCGAGGGCACGGTGTTGTCGACCACTAGCGGAATCCCGGCCTCGTGCGCAATGCCGGCGAGCGCCTCGATGTCGACGATATTGATCAGCGGGTTGCCGAGCGTCTCGGCATACAGCAGCTTCGTCTTGTTCGGCCGGATCGCGCGGCGGAAGTTCTCCGGATCGTCCGGCGCGACAAAAGTCGTTTCAATCCCCAGCTTGTTCAGGTTGACGCCGAGCAGCGAGTGGGTGCCGCCGTAGAGCGTCGAGGCCGAGACGATGTGGTCTCCGCCCTTGCACAGAGTCAGGATCGCCACCACCTCGGCAGCCTGTCCCGTCGCGCAGCCGAGCGCGGCGCGACCGTTTTCGAGCGCAGCCATGCGCTCCTCGAACACCGACACGGTCGGGTTCGAGATGCGCGAATAGACGTTGCCGAACGTCTGCAGGTTGAACAGGCTCGCCGCATGGTCCGCTGAGTCGAACACGAACGAGGTGGTCTGGTAGATCGGCGCGGCGCGCGCCCCGGTGACGGCATCAGGGATTTGCCCGGCATGCAGACAAAGCGTCTCGATGCCGAATTTTCGGTCAGCCATCGGAAGATTTTAGCGCGCTGGCGCGCGCGCCTGACGCGGACAGGCCCGACCGGCTGTTCAACGTTTGCCGGTGGGCTCGTTGTTTGCCACGGACGGCGGGCTCGGCGCCGGCTCGGGCCTGGCGGCCACCCGGCGATACTCCGACGGCGGAATGCCGACTTGGTGCAGAAAGAAGCGGGTGAAATTGCTCTGAGCCGAAAAGCCCAATTCGGCCGACACGTCGGCGATCTTGACCCGGCCGGCCGTCAGCCTCGAAATCGCGGTTTCGACGCACAGCATGTCCAGATAGGCCCGCGGCGAGCGCCCGGTGCAGAGTTGGAACAGGTCGTAGAAGCGCGAGCGCGACAAGCCGACCTGGCTCGCCACCTCGTCCATGTTCATCTCCTTATTGGGCCGGGCGCGCAGCAGCGCGATGGCGCGCCGGATGCGCGAGTCCTCGAAGCGAGAGCCGCGCCACAGCGGCGACGACGCACGCCGGCGCGCGAAGTAGGTGTCGATGATCGACAGCACCAACTCCTGCAGCATGAATTCGAGTCGCTTGGGCGACAGGAACTGGTCGTTTACGATCTCGACCGCGAGCGTATCGGCCAACTGGCGGATGCGCGGCGTGATCTCCTCGCGCCGGTGCGGGAAAGCTTGCTCGCCGCCTGCACCGAACACCGCCGGAAAGCTGTCGCGCAACCATTCGCCGGAGGCGTGCAGCACCAGCAGCCGCGTCGGCGCGGAGTCTGGTGCGCGCCGGTCCGCGTGCATTTCCTGCGCGTTCAGGAACGCAATATCGCGACGGGTAAGCGGAACGGTCTCGTCGCCGATCAGATACTCGGTGTCGGCACCGTCGTGCTTGAGCAGGATCGTAGGCTCGGCGTGCACATGCGGAATCCCCGGCGCGCTGACCTCCAGCAGGATCAGACGCCCGAAACGCCCGTCGAAGACTCGGATCGGCCGGTTCATGATAATGACAGCATACTTTCCCGCTGCGGTTCGCGCTAGTGGGTTGAGTGGCGACTCAAACCGCCGGTCCGCGAGGGCGCTTGGCCGAAATCACGCGGGTGTTCACCCCCATCCAGCTCAAGCCCCCGAACAGCCGACCATGTTCGATCTTCATGCACCGGTCCATGACCGTGTCCAGCCCGGCAGCTTGCGCCTTGGCGGCCGCCGCCTCGTTCGTGACCCCGATCTGCTGCCAAAATACCTTCGCTCCGATCGCGATCGCCTCGTCCGCGACCGGCGTCACGTCCTCGGTGCGGCGAAAAACGTCCACCACTTCGACCTTGTCGGGAATCTCGCGCAGGCTCCGGTAGCAGGTCTCGCCCAGCACCCGCTTGCCGGCGTAGCGCGGGTTGACCGGGATCACCCGGTAGCCGTATTCCTGAAGGTACTTGGCGGCGAAATAGCTAGGCCGGAACCAGTCGGCCGATAGGCCGACCATCGCGATGACCCGGTTCTCACGCAAGATCCGGCGCAGCGTTTCGACGTCTTCCATGGCACCAATATACCGCAGCGGCCTGCGCCTATAATCGACCGGACCGCGACCGAAGGAGGGGTAATGTACGTCGAAGAGCGCATGTACCTGCTGCAGCCCGGCAAGGTGCCGGAATATTTCAAACACTACGAGGCCGAAGGCATGGCGGTGCAACGCAAGCACCTGCCACATATGGTCGGCTACTACGTTACCGAGGTCGGGCCGCAGAACCTGGTGGTCCACCTCTGGGGATACGACGACCTCAATCAGCGCGAGAAATGCCGCGCCGCGATGCAGGCCGACCCAGCTTGGCAAGCCTACCTGCCCAAGATTCGGCCGCTGATCGTGAGCCAGGACACGCGCATTCTCAAGTGCGCGCCATTCTTCATCGAACCGCTCAAGAAGATGCTGGCGGCCGCAAAGTGAGCGCGCAGGTCCATCCCCAGGTCGCGAACCTGCTCGAGCGCGTCGCGCGCTCGCCCCTGCCGCCCTATGCTACGGTGTCTGCGTTCGTCGCGCGCCGGATCTACCGCGATACGCGCGGGGCGCTATCGCCCGCGCCGCCAGCCGTGGCCGAGGCCAAACTGCTGCTGGCGCCAGGCCCGGGCGGGCCGATCCCGCTGCGCGCCTACCGGCCGGCGGGAAGCTCGAGCGGGGAAGTGCTGCCGGTGCTGATGTACTTTCATGGCGGCGGCTGGGTAATCGGCGACCTCGACACCCACGATGTGGTCTGCCGCCAGCTCGCCAATGGTGCGCGCTGCGCAGTGATCTCGGTCGATTATCGGATGGGGCCGGAGAGCCCGTTTCCGGCCGCGGTCGAGGACTGCATCGCCGCCACACGTTGGGTTGCGGCCGAGGCGGCGAGACTGAATATCGATCCGCGGCGGATCGCGGTCGGCGGAGACAGCGCCGGCGGCAACCTCGCCACCGTGGTGGCGCTCGCCGCGCGCGATGCAGGCGGGCCCGCGCTTGCGTATCAGCTCCTGATCTACCCCGCGACCGATCAGCGCGCGGGCCACCCGTCGGTCGAGCGCAACGGCGAGGGTTACCTGCTCACCAGGCAGTCGATGGAGTACTTCCGTGGCCACTACCTGCCGCGCCGGCAGGACTGGGAGGACTGGCGCGCATCGCCCTTACTCGCGCCCAGTCTGGCGGGGCTGCCGCCGGCGCTGGTCATCACCGCCGGCTTCGATCCGCTGCTCGACGAAGGCCGCGCCTACGCCGAGCGGCTCGCGGCGGAGGGCGTAGCGACGGTGTATCGCGAGTATCCGGATATGGTGCACGGTTTCCTGCTGCTGGGCGGGGTGCTCGACACGGCCAACGCAGCGGTCGGAGAATGCAGCAAGGCGCTGCGCAGCGCCTTCGACGGAGCGAAATAATGCAGCATCAAGACTTGAAGCTGCGCCACGGCGGCAAGATACTTGCCCAGGCGCTGGTCGGCCACGGCGCGAAGATGGCGTTCGGCGTGCCGGGCGAGAGCTACCTGCCGGTGCTGGACGGTTTCTACGACGTGCGCGACCGCTTGCAGTTCGTCGTCTGCCGCCAGGAGGGCGGCGCGTCGTACATGGCGGACGCATGGGGCAAGCTGACCGGTGAGCCGGGAATTTTATTCGTGACACGCGGGCCGGGCGCGGCCAACGGCGCGGTCGGCGTGCACACTGCGTTCCAGGACTCCACGCCGATGGTCGCGTTCATCGGCCAGGTCGGCAATGACTTCGCCGAGCGCGAGGCGTTTCAGGAGATCGACTACCGCCGCATGTACGGCCAGATGTCGAAGTGGGTGGCCCAGATCGATCGCGTCGAGCGCATCCCCGAGTACGTCAGCCACGCATTCCACACCGCTACCGCCGGGCGCCCGGGGCCGGTGGTGCTTGCCTTGCCGGAGGACATGCTGTTCGCCGAAGCCGCGGTGGCAGATGCCCCGCACTACAAGCGTGTGGGCGCGGCGCCTTCTGCGCGCGACACGCAGGCGATGCGAGCCCTGCTGCAGAGCGCGCAGCGGCCGTTCGTGCTGATCGGCGGCGGCGGCTGGTCGCGGCAGGCCTGCGACGGCCTGCGCGCGTGGGTCGAGGCGAGCGCGCTCCCCGCGGGCACGTCGTTCCGCTGCCAGGACCTGTTCGACAACCGCAGCCCGAGCTACGCCGGCGACGTCGGCATCGGGATCAACCCCAGGCTTGCCCAGCGCATCAGGGAGGCCGACGTGCTGCTGGTCATCGGCGCGCGCCTGGGCGAAATGACGACCAGCGGCTACTCGCTGCTCGACGTTCCGGTTCCGAGCCAGAACCTGATCCACGTGCACGCCGGCGCGGAGGAGCTCGGGCGGGTCTATCAGGCGGCGCTGCCGATCAATTCGAGCTATCCGCAGTTCGTCGATGCTCTCGCCGCGGTAGGGCTGGACAGCGCAGGCTGGCGCGAGCGCACGCGCGCCGCGCGCACCGAGTACGAAACCTGGACCCAGCCGCAGCCGATCCCGGGCAGGCTGCAGTACGCGGAAGTGATCAAGTGGCTGGACGGCGCGCTGCCCGAGGACGCGATCGTCAGCGGCGGGGCCGGCAACTTCTCGGGTTGGGTGCATCGCTATTTTCGCTACAAGGGGTTTCGCACTCAGCTCGGCCCGACCAACGGTTCGATGGGCTACGGCCTGCCGGGGGCCGTAGCGGCCAAGCTCGCCGCGCCGCAGCGCACCGTGGTCGCGGTGTGCGGCGACGGCGACTTCCTGATGAATGGGCAGGAATTCGCGACTGCGGTGCAATACGGCGCCGCGCTCATCGCGCTGGTGGTGAACAACGGCATGTACGGCACCATCCGCATGCACCAGGAGCGCGAATATCCAGAGCGCGTGAGCGGAACCGAGCTGAAGAACCCGGATTTCGCCGCTTACGCGCGCGCCTTCGGGGGGCATGGGGAGCTGGTCGAGGAGACTATGCAGTTCGCACCCGCCTTCGAACGCGCGCGGGCCTCCGGCAAGCCCGCGATCATCGAGCTGCGCATCGACCCCGAAGCGATCACGACCAGCACCACGCTGTCGACGATCCGCGCGCAGGCGCTCAAGTCAGGGCGATGAACTCCGGGTCGTCCTGCTGGTCGCGCTCGAACTTCAGGAAGTCGTAGTAGCCGCAGCGCGCGCTGTCGGGGTAGTCGCGGCACACCTTCGGGCGTGACTCGTAGACGGTGCAGCGGCGCGTGTCCTGGTCGAGAAACAGGCATACGCTGTCGAACACATTGTCCTTGCGGTGACGCAGCACCGAGGCTTTCTCGCCGGCATCGTATTTGGTGAAGCGATCCTGCGCCTGCTCGTAAGTCAGGCCGAAGTGCTTTGCCAGACGGACGATGTCACGCTTGCCGACCTCGATCAACGGGTAGCTGCAGCAATAGCCGGGGCACTTGGCGCAGTCGTAGCTGCGGCGGGGGTTGCCGCTCTGGCGCATTGCGTTCTTCACCGGGATCGGGAATGCGGCAGCGTTGTTGCCGTTCTTCATTTGCGCAGAATCAAGAAAAGAAGTCGCGCATTCTACGCGAGTTAAGTCACGGCTCTCGCATCAGATGTTCGGCGCCGCGCCGCCTGGAACTGGCTCCGAACGAGCGCCGCGATCGGCGTCGGCCGCTCGAGCTCCTGCGCCATGCCCAGAAAGTAGCGCAGATCCTTCTCCATCATCCGGTCTGCAGCAGATTTGCCGCCATGCGCGATCCCATTGCGCCGAGCCCGATGAATGCAACGGTCGTCATTTCTCCTCCTAGTGGGAAAGTATCTTGGAAAGAAACTGCCGGGCACGCTCCGAGCGCGGAGTGCCGAAGAATTCGTCCGTGGTCGCGTCCTCCACGATTCGGCTCTCGTCCATGAAGATGACGCGGTCCGCAACGCGGCGTGCAAATCCCATTTCGTGGGTCACGACCATCATGGTCATGCCTTCCTGGGCAAGTTGCACGATGACCTCGAGAACCTCGTTGATCATCTCCGGATCGAGCGCCGAAGTGGGTTCGTCGAACAGCATCGCGATCGGGTCCATGCACAGCGCGCGCGCGATGGCGACGCGCTGCTGCTGGCCGCCGGACAGGTTGCCCGGATGCTTGTCGGCCTGCGACTTGAGGCCGACGCGATCCAGGAGCGCCAACCCCTTTGCGAGCGCTGCCTCCTGGCTACGCCCGAGCACCTTGACCTGTGCCAGGGTCAGGTTCTGCTTCACGGTCATGTGCGGGAACAGCTCGAAGCTCTGGAATACCATGCCGATGCGGGCCCGCAGCCGCGGCAGATCGGTCTTCGGGTCGCCGACCGAGATGCCGTCCACCGCGATGCTGCCCTTCTGAAACGGCTCGAGCCCATTGACGCACTTGATGAGCGTGGACTTGCCGCTGCCAGAGGGGCCGCACACCACGACCACCTCGCCCTTGCTGACGTGCGTCGAGCAATCCGTGAGGACCTGGAATGCTCCGTACCACTTGCTCAGGTCTGCTATCTTGATCATGGCGCAGGGTTTCCCGGTCGGATCAGCGTACGACGGCGATGCGGGCTTGCAGCCTGCGCACCAGCTGCGAGAGCGCAAAGCATGAGATGAAGTAAATCACCGCGACGAAGGTATACATTTCCACCAGCCGCCCGTCGCGCTCGGCCACCTTGCTCGCGGCACCGACGAAATCGGTGATCGAGAGGACGTAGACCAGCGAGGCGTCCTGGTACAGAACGATGGTCTGCGTCAGCAGCACCGGCAGCATGTTGCGGAATGCCTGCGGCAGAACAATCGAGCCCATCGTCCGCCAGTAGTCGAGCCCGATCGCGTAACCGGCCCAGACCTGGCCGCGGGGAATCGACTGGATGCCGGCGCGCATGATTTCGCAGTAGTAGCACGCTTCGAACATGGCGAAGGTGAGCAAGGACGAGATAAAGGCGCCGACGTGGATCGGCGTGTCCGAGCGCAAAACCCAGGCCGCCATGTAGGGAACGAGGAAGTAGAACCAGAAGATCACCAGCACCAGCGGGATCGAGCGCAGCACGTTCACGTACGCGCCCGCGGCCCACGCCAGGGGCTTGATGCTCGACAGTCGCATCATTGCGAGCAGGGTGCCGAACACGATCCCTCCCGCCATGGCGAGCAGCGTGAGGCGCAAAGTGAACGCCATGCCGTCAAAGAACAGATAGCGCCAGGACCGCTCGATAACGTTGAAATCGAAACTACCTAACATTGGCGAGCCCCTCAATGCCTCGCGGCCGTGGGACTGCTGGTCGTGCCGATGAGACCCGGGACCGATACCTTGCATTCGATGAAGTGCATCAACAGCACCACCACCAGGTTGACCAGCAGGTAGATAACAGTGGCGGCGGTGAACGCCTCGAACACCTGGAAGCTGTACTCCTGCATTGCGCGCGCGGCGGCGGTCAGCTCGATCACGTTGATCGTCAGCGCGACCGCGGAATTCTTGATGATATTGAGGAATTCGGAGCCGAGAGGCGGGACGATGATGCGCATGGCCATTGGCAGCAGTACGTAGCGATAGGTCTGCGGCAACGTCAGGCCAAGCGCTGTACCGGCCATGCGCTGGCCGCGCGCCAGCGAGTTGATGCCGGCGCGCACCTGCTCGGCGATTCGTGCCGACGTGAAAGTTCCGAGACATAGCACTGCCGGCACGAACGCGCCCCACGGCGGCGGCATCTGCTTGATCCAGTCGCCGACGCCCTTTGGAACGAGCTCCGGCATGACGAAGTACCACAGAAACAACTGCACCAGGAGCGGAATGTTGCGGAACAACTCGACGTACGCGTTGCCCAGTCGCTCGAGCCCGCGCAGCGGCGTGGTGCGGATCACGCCGACGATCACGCCGAGCAGCAGCGCGATCACCCAGGCAAGCAGCGCCAGCGCAAGCGTCCAGCCCAGGCCGACAAACAGCGTGTGCAGGTAGGTGCCGCTGCCGTCCGGCGACTGCTGCCAGTAAATGTGCCAGTTCCAGTGGTAGTGCACCGGGCTCCCGGGTGGCGAGAACGCGACGGGGGCCGCCGCCCCCGTCGTCGCGCAACTACGCCGACTCGCTTACTTCTTACTTGTAGACGTCGGGGTCGGGCGAGTCGGTCGGGTGCGCGAATACGCGCTTGAGCGCGTCGCTCGCCGGCGTGTTGAGATTGATCCCTTTCGGCGGAATCGGGTTCATGAACCACTTGTCGTAGATTTTCATGATCGCACCGCTGGTGTACAGCTTGGCCATCGTGTCGTCGACGAGCTTCTTGAATTCCGGGTCGTCTCTGCGAAACATCAGGCTGTAGGGCTCGAGCCCCAGGCTTTCCGAGGAGATGTGGAATTCGGACGGGTTCTTGGAGTTGGCGACGAGGCCGGAAAGCAGAATGTCGTCCATCAGGAACGCGGAGGCGCGCCCCGTCTCGACCATCAGGAACGCTTGGGCGTGGTCGTTTGCGGCAATAATATTCATGCCGAAGTTGCGCTCGGTATTGAGCTTGTTCAGCGCCCTGATGTCGGTCGTGCCTGCGGTCGACGCTACCGTCTTGCCTTTGAGGTCATCGATCTTGTCCATGTGCGCCGATTTCTTCGATACATAGCGGTACTTCACGATGTAGTACGTCATGCCGAAATCCACCTGCTTCTTGCGCTCCGCGTTGTTGGTGGTCGAACCGCACTCGAGGTCGATCGTGCCGTTCGCCATCAGCGGAATGCGAGTCGATGAGGTGATCGGCAGCAGATTGACCTTGAGTCCGGGCATGTTCAGCTGCGCTTTCACGGCATCGACAATCTTGTAGCAAATATCGAGTGCGTATCCGATTGGATGCTGCTTGTCGTCGTAGTACGAGAACGGAATCGAGCTGTCACGATGGCCGATCGTGATCGCGCCGCTGTCCTTGATATTCTTGAGCGTGCCCTCCAGCGCGGACGCGGGGGAAGCCAGCGCGGCGCCCGCAAGCAGGGCGAGGATCAGGGTCGTGCTCTTCAGGGTATTCATGATGGTCTCCGGGATGGGTGTGGGGTGCCATGGCGGCGCCTCTTTTGTCGCCGGGTAATTCTCGGCAGGGCTGCACGGGGTGTCAAGCGCACCTATATAATCGGCGCCAGTCTCAGTTCGCGCCGCAGGAGGGCCCGTGACCGATCCGCAGCAGCTCTGGGAGCCGTCGCAGCAAGCGATCGAGCGGGCGCAAATCACGGAGCTTGCGCGCTGGGTCGTGCGCCGTCTCAAGCTTGATCTGAACAGCTACCCGGAATTCTATCGCTGGAGCGTCGACAACCCCGAGGAGTTCTGGAGCTCCATCTGGGAGTGGTGCGGCGCGATCGCGTCGCGCAAGGGGTCCACGGTGCTGGTGGACGGCGACAAGATGCCCGGCGCGAAGTGGTTTCCGGAGGCGCGCCTGAATTTCGCCGAGAACCTGCTGCGGCGCGGCGACCGCGGCGACGCTCTGGTGTTCTGGGATGAAACGGGGTTCCGGCGCCGCGTGTCCTATGCCGATCTCTACAGCGACGTGTCGCGCGCCGCACAGGCGCTGAAGGCACTCGGGCTGCGCGCCGGCGACCGTGCCGCGGCGTTTATCCCCAACATGCCGGAAACCGTGGTATTCGCGCTGGCGGCGATCTCGCAGGGCATCGTGTGGTCCTCTTGTTCGCCGGATTTCGGTACCGACGGCGTACTCGATCGCTTCGGCCAGATCGAGCCCAAGGTGCTGTTCTGCGCCGACGGCTATCTCTACAACGGCCAGAGGCACGATTCGCTCGCTCGGGTGCGCGAGATCGCGGCGCAGCTGCCGAGCGTGCGCAAAGTCGTCGTCGCGCCGAACCTCGAGCAGCGGCCCGACGTGTCCGACGTACCGAACGCGGTGGTGCTGGAGGAGTGGCTACGGCGCTTTACGCCGGGCGATATCGAATACGCGCAGATGCCGTTCGATCACCCGCTCTATATCCTGTTTACTTCCGGTACCACGGGAAAACCCAAGTGCATCGTGCACGGCGCGGGCGGGTCGCTGCTTTCGGGCCTGAAGATGTACAAGCTGCAGTTCGACGTGCGACCGGGCGACCGCTTCTTCTACTACACCACCTGCAACTGGGTGATGTGGAATCTGCTCTTCGCAGGCTTGTCGGCGGAGGCGAGCCTGATGCTGTACGACGGCTCGCCGTTCGTGCGCGGCGCACGCATGCTGTTCGACTTCGCTGCCGAGGAGCACTGCACGCACTTCGGCACCTCGGCCAAGTTCATCGACGCAATCGCAAAGCGCGGCCTCAGGCCGCGCGAAACGCACGATCTGTCGTCCGTGCGCATGATCATCTCGACCGGCTCGCCGCTGGTGCCGGAGAGCTACGATTACGTCTATGCCCACGTCAAGGACGACGTCTGCCTGTCGTCGATATCCGGCGGCACCGACATCATGGCGGCGTTCGCCGACGCCAACCCGATCCTGCCCGTCTATCGCGGCGAGCTGCAGTGCCGCTCGCTCGGGCTCGCGGTGGAGGTGTTTGACGAACAGGGCCAGCCGGTCGTGGGCAGGAAGGGCGAGCTCGTATGCACAAAGCCCTTCCCGTCGATGCCGCTAGGCTTCTGGAACGACCGTCACCACGAAAAATACCACTCGGCCTACTTCGACAAGTTCCCGGGTGTCTGGTGCCACGGCGACTGGGTCGAGCTGACCGAACGCGGCACCATGATCGTGTACGGTCGCTCCGACGCCACGCTCAACCCCGGAGGCGTTCGCATCGGCACCGCGGAGCTCTACCGGCAGGTGGAGAAGATCGACGAGGTCGAGGAGGCAGTCGCGATCGGTCAGCTCTGGCCGCCGGACAATCCTTCGGATACGCGCGTGGTGCTATTCGTCAAGCTGCGCAACGGGCGCACGCTCGACGCCGCGCTTGAGGAGCGAATCCGCAAAGGCATCCGCGACAACGCCACTCCGCGCCACGTGCCGGCGAAGATCATCCAGGTGGCCGACATTCCGCGCACCAAGAACAACAAGGTGGTCGAGATTGCGGTGCGCGCGGTCGTGCACGGCATGCCGGTGGGCAATACCGACGCGCTCGCCAACCCGGAAGCGCTCGAACTCTATAGGGACCTGCCCGAACTGCGGGACTGAGTCAGTGAAGCGTGGCGCGCCGACGCTCGTAGATGCCCTGCAGCAGGCGCAGCGAGCCAAGGCTGATGGCGCGATGCGTAAGGGCGTGGCCGAGATCCTCGACGATGTCGAGCGTCACCGGCACGTGCAGCCCGGTCAGAACGCGCGCGGCGCGCTCGGCATGCACTCGCGATACGACCGAATCGAACTCGCCGTGCACCAGGTGGATGCGCGCATCGATGCGTGCGCCGATCTGAGGCAGGCGCGCGAACTGCGCGGAGAACGCGACCACGGCGCCGGTCAGGCCGCGCAGCTTCTTCGCCGCCTCGAGCGCGACAGTCCCGCCCTGCGAGAAGCCGATCAGAACGGTGCGATGCGCCGGCACGCCGAAGTTCGTCTGCTCGCGCCGCACTAGATCCTCGACGTCCGGCAGCACCGCATCGACGCGCTCGGCGCGGTTGTCGACGTTCAGGCCTCGCGTCGGGAACCAGTCCTGCGCTTCCCCGCCGCGCACACCGGGCGCGAAGCCGCTTGGCAGCACCAGCGCTGCGCTCGGAAAGCGCGCCTGGAACTTGAACGCGATGGGGATCATCGACTGCGCGGTGGCGCCGCCGCCGTGCAGGAACACGAACAGGCGATTTGCGTCACGCTCCGGCGGAGTGCCGAAGCGATAGACCCTGCCGGAGGACATGCGGGCGATTGTCGCTCGATCGCGCGCGTTCTGTAAACTCCCGACCGGTCGTCTTAAGTTCGAGTGACCGAAAGCGAGAGGAACACCATGAGCAGCAAGCAATTCTTGAGCGCGTTCTGGGCGTTGGCGCGCCCCTACTGGGTGTCGAAGGAGCGGCGCACGGGAGTTGTGCTGCTCGCCGCGGTGGTCATGATGGCCCTCGCGTTGGTTTGGCTGAACGTGCAGTTCAACTATTGGTACAACGATTTCTACAACACGTTGCAGACGCAGAACCAGCCCGAGTTCTACCGGCTGCTGCTGAAATTCACGCTGCTCGCCTTCGCCTTCATCATCATCGGCGTATACCAGCTCTATCTGCAGCAAATGCTGCAGATAGAGTGGCGCAACTGGCTGAACGACCGGCTGCTGGCCGACTGGCTCAAAGACCGCGCCTATTACCGGCTGCAGCTCCTGGATCGCGGCACCGATAACCCGGACCAGCGTATCGCCGAAGACCTGCGCTTTTTCGTCGACAGTACTCTGTCGCTCGGACTGGGGTTGCTCTCCGCGGTCGTTACCTTGGTGTCTTTCGTGGCGATCCTGTGGACGCTTTCGGGCGCGTTGAGCTTCACGCTCGGCGGCACGCATGTCTCCATCCCGGGCTACATGGTGTGGTGCGCGCTCGTGTACGCCATCGCGGGATCCTGGTTCACGCATCTCATCGGCCGCCCGTTGATTCGCCTCAATTTCGACCAGCAGCGCTTCGAGGCCGACTACCGCTTCTCGCTGGTGCGCCTGCGGGAGAACAGCGAAGGCGTGGCGCTGTACCGCGGCG
This sequence comes from Burkholderiales bacterium, assembly GCA_050741415.1. Classification (GTDB taxonomy): domain Bacteria; phylum Pseudomonadota; class Gammaproteobacteria; order Burkholderiales; family SG8-39; genus DAHVFK01. The sequence continues at coordinate 19,160 of JBOIFB010000010.1, forward strand.
AAGCGGAAGAACTGGGGAACTTCCGCACGCGCTTCGGCAATGTCATCACAAACTGGTGGGGAATCATGCGCAAGCAGAAGCAGCTCGGCTTCTTCACTTCATCGTACGGACAGATGGCAATCGTGTTTCCCTACGTGGTGGCCGCGCCGCGCTTTTTCTCGGGCGCGATCAAGCTCGGCGGGCTGATGCAGATTGCCACGGCCTTCGGCCAAGTGCAGAGCGCGCTGTCTTGGTTCATCGGTGCGTACACGCAGTTCGCGAGCTGGAAGGCGACCGTCGACCGCCTGACCGGCTTCTCGGCCTCGCTCGCGCACGTGCGCGCGGAGGCCGAGCAGATGGATGGCGAGCGCGTCGAGGGTGCAGCTTCGACGCTCGCGCTCGACGGGCTGGCGCTCGCGCTGCCGCAAGGCCAGCTCCTGCTCGCACCGAGCACTTTAGAGCTGAAGCGCGGCGAACATGTGCTGGTCACCGGTCCCTCCGGTGCCGGCAAGTCGACTCTGTTCCGCGCGCTCGCCGGCATCTGGCCCTATTGGAAGGGCAGGATCGCGCTGCCGCGCGGCGGGCGGCTGATGTTCCTGCCGCAGAAGCCCTACCTGCCGATCGGCACGCTCAAATACGTAGTGTGCTATCCGGGCGATCATCGCGTGATCGGCGACGCCGAGGTGCGCGATGTGCTGCACGCCGTCGGGCTGGGTCCGCTCGGCGTCGAGCTCGAGCGGCGCGAGAGCTGGGCGCAGGTGCTCTCGGGCGGAGAGCAGCAGCGGCTCGCCTTCGCGCGCGCCCTGCTGAACCATCCCGACTGGCTGTTTCTCGATGAGGCGACCTCTGCGCTGCCGGACGACGACCAAGCCGCGCTTTACCACCTGATCGCCGAGCGCCTGCCGGGCACCACGCTGGTGTCGATCGGGCATCGCGCGAGTCTTGCCGGCTTCCACGAGCGCCGCATCGCCTGGCAATCCGCGGCCGAAGGCGCCCCGCGCCTGACGCCGGTTTAGTCCGGCGCCGCATCTGGCGAGATCAAGCCGCGGCGCGCCGGCGCGGTTCCCCCAGGGCGTGCTTCAGATAGCGCCCGGTATAGCTTGCCTTGTTCGCGGCGACTTGTTCCGGGGTGCCTTCGGCGACGAGGCGTCCGCCGCCGTCGCCGCCATCCGGCCCGAGATCGACGATCCAGTCCGCGGTCTTGATCACGTCCAGGTTGTGCTCGATCACGACCACCGTGTTGCCCGCGTCGCGCAGCCGGTGCAGCACGCCGAGCAGCAGCTTGACGTCGTGGAAATGCAGTCCGGTGGTCGGTTCATCGAGGATGTAGAGCGTGCGCCCCGTATCGCGCTTGGAGAGCTCGAGCGAGAGCTTGACGCGCTGCGCCTCGCCGCCCGAGAGGGTGGTCGCGGACTGGCCCAGGCGCACGTAACCCAGACCGACATCCAGCAGCGTGTGCAGCTTCTTCGCTATCGACGGCACCGCCGAGAAGAACTCCGCCGCTTCCGTGACGGTCATCTCGAGCACGTCGTGGATATTCCTGCCGCGGTAGCGAATTTCGAGCGTTTCCCGGTTGTAGCGCTGACCGTGACAGACGTCGCACGGCACGTAGACGTCCGGCAGGAAATGCATCTCCACCTTGATCAGCCCGTCGCCCTGGCAGGCTTCGCAGCGGCCGCCCTTGACGTTGAAGGAAAAGCGTCCCGCGCCGTAGCCGCGCGCGCGCGCCTCGGGTACCCCGCAGAACAGGTCGCGGATCGGCGTGAACAACCCCGTATAAGTCGCGGGGTTGGAGCGCGGAGTGCGCCCGATGGGGCTCTGGTCGACGCTGATTACCTTGTCGAGCTGTTCGATCCCCGAGATCGATTCGAAGGGCGCCGGCTCCAGCGCGCTGCCGTAGAGCTGGCGCGCTACCGCGGCGTACATGGTGTCGTTGATCAGGGTAGATTTGCCCGAGCCCGAAACTCCGGTCACGCACACGAGCAGCCCGAGCGGCAAGTCGAAATTCAGGTTCTTCAGGTTGTTGCCGCGCGCGCCGCGAATCGTCAGCCGCTTGCGGCCGGCGCGGTTGCGGCGCCTAGGCACCTCGATCCTGAGCGCGCCGCAGAGATACCTGCCCGTGAGCGATCCGTCCTCGGCGATGATCGCAGCCGGCGTGCCCTGGGCGACTACCTCGCCTCCGGCCTCGCCCGCGCCGGGGCCCATGTCGATCACATGGTCGGCGGCCAGGATCGCCTCTTCGTCGTGCTCGACGACGATGACCGAGTTGCCGAGGTCGCGCAGGCGCTTGAGCGTCTCGATCAGGCGCGCATTGTCGCGCTGGTGCAATCCGATCGACGGCTCGTCCAGCACGTACATGACGCCGGTCAGGCCGGACCCGATCTGGCTCGCGAGCCTGATCCGCTGCGCCTCCCCGCCCGAGAGCGTTTCCGCCGAGCGGTCGAGCGACAGGTAGTCCAGCCCCACGTTTACCAGGAACTCGAGCCGGTCGGCGATCTCGCGCACGATGCGCTCGGCGACCTGGGCGCGGGTGCCGTCGAGCTGCAGGTTACGGAACAGCTCCAGCGTCTGCCGCATCGGGACATGCGAGATCTCGTGGATCGACTTGCCGTCGAGCAGGACGTGGCGCGCCTCGCGCCGCAGGCGCGCGCCGCCGCAATCCGGGCAAGCCTTGTAGTTGAGGTACTTGGCGAGCTCCTCGCGCACCACCATGGAGTCGGTCTCGCGGTAGCGGCGCTGCAGATTGGGGACGATGCCCTCGAAAGGGTGCTCCTTGACCACGCTGCGGCCGCGCTCACCCGGATAGGAGAAGGCAATCTTCTCCTTGCCGGAGCCGTACAGGACAAGCTGCTGCACCTTGTCGTCGAGCGCTTCCCAGGGTTGCTCGACATCGAATGCGTAGTGCTTGGCCAGCGACTGCAGCATCGAGTAGTAGAAATGATTGCGCCGGTCCCAGCCCCGGATCGCACCGCTCGCCAGGCTCAGATTCGGGTGCGCGACCAGGCGCTTGGGATCGAAGAACTCCACCGTCCCCAAACCGTCGCAGGTCGGACAGGCGCCCATCGGGTTGTTGAACGAAAACAGGCGCGGCTCGAGCTCGGCCAGCGCGTAACCGCAGACGGGGCAGGCGAACTTGGAGGAGAACAGGTGCTCCTGGCCGCTGTCGGATTCAACCGCAACCGCGCGCCCGGCGGCGTGGCGCAGCGCGGTTTCGAAGGACTCGGCGAGGCGCTGCTGCACGCCGGCCCTGACCTTGAGGCGATCGACGACAACCTCGACGGTGTGCTTGACGTTCTTCGCGAGCCGGGGCGCGACATCGAGGTCGAAAACCTTGCCGTCGACTCGTACGCGAGTGAAGCCCTGGGCGCGCAGCTCGTCGAACAAGTCGACCTGCTCGCCCTTGCGTCCGGCGACCACCGGCGCGAGCACCATGAGCTTGGTGTCTTCGGGCAGCGCGAGCACGTGGTCCACCATTTGCGCCACCGACTGCGCCTCGAGCGGCAGCCCGTGGTCCGGGCAATACGGCGTGCCGACGCGGGCGAACAGCAGGCGCAGATAGTCGTGGATCTCGGTCACCGTGCCTACAGTCGAGCGCGGGTTGTGGCTCGCGGCTTTTTGCTCGATCGCGATCGCCGGCGAAAGGCCTTCGATCAGGTCCACGTCAGGCTTTTCCATCAGCTGCAGGAACTGGCGCGCATAGGCCGACAGTGATTCGACGTAGCGGCGCTGGCCTTCGGCATACAGCGTGTCGAAGGCGAGCGAGCTCTTGCCCGAGCCGGAGAGCCCCGTGATCACCACCAGCTTGTTGCGCGGCAGCTCGAGATTGAGGTTCTTGAGATTGTGCGTGCGCGCACCGCGTATGCGAATCGTCTGCATGGGGCGCCGCCGTGGCGGCCGGGAAAAGTAAACCTGCTACTATAACGAGTTCCCGGTACGTCGTTCCACTTCCTCGTTGTTCCTCTTTGCGGACACTCAGTTCACGCCATGGCTTCCGAGCGAATGAGCCCACAAGAGCGTCGTGCCGGCGCTTCTCTTGCTTCGCTGTTCGGCCTGAGAATGCTCGGGCTGTTCCTGATCCTGCCTCTGCTCGCGGTAGACGCGCATAAGCTCGCGGGCGGCGACAACTTGACCCTGGTCGGTCTTGCGCTCGGCGCGTACGGGCTGACGCAGGCATTCCTGCAGATTCCGTTCGGCATGGCTTCCGACCGCTGGGGGCGCAAGCCGGTGATCCTGGCCGGCCTGCTGCTTTTCGCCGCGGGCAGCTTTCTTGCGGGCGCGGCGCACAGCATCTATCTGGTGATCGCCGGCCGCGCGGTCCAGGGCGCGGGGGCGGTTTCGTCGGTGGTCGTGGCGCTCACGGCGGATCTCACGAGCGAGCGGCACCGCACCAAGGCAATGGCGATGATCGGCAGCACGATCGGCTTCGCGTTCGCGCTGTCGCTGGTCATCGCTCCGTTGCTGTATCGATGGATCGGGCTGAGTGGAGTGTTCTACGTCACGGGCGCGCTGTCGTTCGCCGCGATCTGGCTGCTGTTCGCGGTGGTGCCGAACGCCACGCAGGCCGGACGCGCCGAGCAGCCGGCGCGCGTGCGCGATCTGCGCGCGCTGATCGCGCAGCCCGAGCTGATGAGGCTCAACGTCGGGATCTTCGTGCTGCACGTGTCCCAGAT
>JBOIFB010000011.1:0-23338 GCA_050741415.1 Burkholderiales bacterium
TGCTCGGCCTGCTGTTCGGCCACCATGCGCACGGCCCGCTCCCGGACTTCCTCCGGATACCTCTTCGTCGTTCCCATTGCTCCATCCTCTCAAAAGTCGGAGTCTCCGGGAATCCCGGGGCGATTCAGACGCCCTCATCCAGGAGCCGAGGAGCTTATCTGAACGCCTCCGCGCGAAGCGCAATGGCCGCGTGGGGACGCCTCCGCGCTCAAGCGACGCTTCCGTCGCGTATGCCATCCGGCCCTCGGTCGGAGCGTCTCCTGTACCACATGGAGGGTTCAAGAAGTGCGCGCCCGCGATGGGCGATAACGGCGTGCGATCGTGCGAGTACTCGGAGCGTGACGCGAAATGCGATCCAGTACAGCGGACCCTCTCGCGTCAACTACAGTCGGAACGTGGCGGCCATCCCTCTGTCCGCGATTTCTTCTCCTTGGAGTTGGCCATGATCCTCTCGTAGCACTCCGCGCAGACCTCGCGCGTGCGCGCCATTCCAGGCAAAGTGCGGAAGGTGGCGCGCCGCATGGAGCGCCGGCACTGGAAGCAATACTTCAGCGGGTCGAGGTTCGCCACCCTTTGCCCGCTATGGCACGACGTGGCGTGCTGCACCGAGTCCCTCGCGCACATCACCCGCCCGATGTGGCACGCTGCGGTGCGTCGTGACAGACCGCAATGAAGTACTCGTCAATATGCTCGATCTTACCTTCAAGCCGTGCACCGCGATCGGTCAGTTCCACAACCTTGGCGCGGACCGCCTTGAGCGTGCGTCCGCGTATGAAGAAGCGCTTCCGGGGCGCCTTCTCGCAAAACGCCGGGCGATGGGCTGGTCAATCAAGAAAGCCGCCCGACACCTTGGGGTGGATGAGGGCACGTGGGGAGATTGGGAACGCGGGGACGATCTCATTCCTGAAGCACCGAACATTGGTTGCTCGATTTCTCGGGCTGTCTGCCGACGAGATTCATCGTCAAATGAGAGATCGGTGGAATCGACTTCACACGAAGATACCAGCGGCAATACGCTAGTTCGCGGAAGCCAACGGCTCCCCGAGCAGGGCTCAAAGCTACAACCTGCGTACAAATTCCCGACTCAGGTCAGGCAACCTGCGGGACAACCGGCGGTTGGACCGGTTGACGCTGCGAATAAGGCTGAAGGTAAACGCTTGGCAGAATCCGTACCTCCTGCTTCACAGCATCGAGAAGTTGGCGCATCATCGATACGGTGACGACAATATACCGGGACCGGGTACCGTCTTGCGCGCCGCACCGAACGCCCCAAGGAACATGGAAGTGCCCAGCGCTCCCGGACCGCTCGCCTGGATCACTCGGCGCTCGCGTCTAAAACGGCTTTTTATTCAGCCTCGTTAGGCCGTAACCAATGGATGTCCCGCACGAATTTCGGCGTTTATTCCGCACGAGCCCGGTTCTCGATTTGATTGGCCCCCTTTACTGCCGTGGTGAAGGCGTCGATCTCGCCATTGGTCTCCGTGTGGAGGCAAAGCACTGTAACGCGCGGGGAACTGTCCACGGGGGTATCCTCGCAACCCTCGCGGACGTCGCGCTTGGCTATACGTTGGCGTTCTCCTCCACCCCCCCGGCGGGCCTCGTAACCGCCAATTTGACACTTGATTTTGCCGGAACGGCGAAGATCGGAGACTGGCTTGAGACGCATGTCGATGTTCAGAAACGTGGTAGCCGGCTCTCATTCGCAAACTGCTATATCGAGGTAAGTGAGCAACGCATCGTTCGTGCAAGTGCGGTCTTTCTGGTCACGGGCGAACTCGATACCGACAGTTCGGTCTCTCCACCGAAGGATCGATCGTGACACATGGCAAGCACCGCTCCTTTAGCGGCAACGGAGCAACGCATAGGGCGGCGCTACGAGTCGGCTGAAAGAACCGGCGAAATCCGGAAGGACCATCGTAGACGGACTTTAGAGGTCGACGCAACCTATGCCGATCAAGTCCGGCAGCGCGCGCAGCCCTATCGCATCGCAATCTTCAATGATGCGACGTCAGCCGGAACTCGATTAGACACAGCTCTGGTATTTGCCGCCCATCCAAACTACCAAAAGGGCGGAACGGATCGTAAGCGACTCACGGCGATAATGCGTCTTCCGGCGACGCGGGTAGCACAAATCGGCGACCGAGCGGTTCCCATACCAGATCTGCCAGCCGTGCCTCGCGCACCAATGGAATAGCAGCGAAGAACCGCACGCCTAAGGGGCGGCCCGCCGCGACCCGCACCGCGGTAGCGACCAGACGTTCGGGAGGAACAATGGCCAGGAGAAAACACCAGGAGGCGGTGCGTTCGGATTGCGCGAGATCGAACGTGACGTCCAAATGCTCGCCGTTTTGCCAAGCGAATGACGCTTGCGTGAGTGGAGCGGAAAGACCGGTGCCAAGCGCTTTAAGGTACGCTTCTTTGAGCGTCCAACACTCGAGGAAACGGCGTCGACGCAGTACTGGCGCGCAAGTTTCGACGTCGCGGGCTTCAGAAGGTGTAAAGAACCGCCGAGCGATCGCGACGATATTGCCGACATCCACGCGGGTCATGTCCTCGATGTCGACGCCCACGTCGTGCGTGGTTGTCACTGCCAGCCCAATTAACGAGTCACAGTGCGAGATACTGAATCGGAGTTCGGCGCCAGCGTCATGTTCCGCGATAGCCGGCTTACCATGGCTGGTGCGAACAAAACCCCAGTCGCGTGGATTCCGTTGCGTGTAGCGGGACAAGATCAGCCGCAGTGCCGCGCGTGTCACCAAGCCGACATGGCGTCTCCATGGGAAGTGAAACCGCGCGATCCGCTCGAGCTCCGTCGCGCTGAGTAATTCTCGATACTGGTTAATCAACATCGCCGAGTGCGGAAACTGTCTGGTCGGAACCAGCCATACGTCAACGGTGTCGCGCGGGAGTTGCAATCGATATCCGGCGAACAGGTTGGAAGAAATCATGGCCTTTTTACCTGGACAGCCGAACGCATCGAGATCACTAATTCGTGCTAATCGCTGACGAATCACGGTAGCGTCTCACTGTTGCACACGGGGGACATTGCCTAGTCGCCACGCGTCGGGGCAGTGGCAGGAGCGCTGCGTCGCTAATCGGTATGTTTGCGTAGCGCCGTCAATTGGTCTGTCAAACCTCGCCGAAGCGGCGCGCGGCCGAGCAGCAGAATGGTGCCCACGCCGACAACGCACAGTATCGCTAACAGCGTAGACATACCGGATACGGACAGCGTGTATCCGCCGAAGATCGGGAAGAAATAAATTCCGAACATAAAAACGGCGTTGAACAGCGCGATCGGCTTAGCGCGCTCCAGCTCCGGGAATAGGTTCGCGACCCACATGCTGAGAATCGGATATGTCGTAGCGTAGCCCAGACCGAACAGCGCGCCCGCTACTATCACCGTCGTGGTGCTGACGCCCGTTACCAGGAGTGCGTAAGCCACTGTCATTCCCAGCACACCGGTCAGGGCCGACAGTGGCGGCGCAATTGACCGTAGATAGGGAAACACGAAAAATCGGGTGCCAAAATAGAATATCGAGAAAGTGCTGAAGAACTCCGCGACCGGCAAGTGGCTGTCAGCGAGAAGAAGCGCCATGTAGCTCGGTGCGAACCCGTACATAAAGCCGATCAGCCCAATCGCGGTAATCGGCTGCATCACGCTCCAGTCACGCATCAAGTCCCGATAACGGTGGCCGCGTGCTGCCCCCGCTGACTCCGACGGCGGTCGTTTGAGAAACGCCTGCCGCGCGACTCCCAAGACAACTACAGCGCCCAAGGCCAAAGCCAAGGGAACCGCCGTGATCAAGAAGTATCCTGCCACGCCCCGCGTGGCGTGGATATGTTCGCCGAGCGAAGGCCCGAATAGATTTGGCAGCTGCAACATGCTCGCGAAAATTCCAAAATAATAGACGCCCTTGGGTCCTGTGAGCAGGTTTTTAGCGAATACCATTTGCGCCGGCATGAGCAAGCCCAAGCCCACGCCGAGTATAGTGGTCGATATCATCGCGGCCGGAAAGTCGCTTCGGGTTTCGTTTAACGAGGCGTGTCCTACTAACATTACGAGCATCCCAAGCACCGAGACCGATAACGGTCCGAGCCGCGCCACGAGAAAGCCGGAAACCAGTGTCGCCAGCAGTATCGGGACGGCGGCGCTCGATAGCGTCATACCGACTTGCGCTATGTTAAGCCCCGACTCGCGGAGTATCACCGCCGACGGAGCCAGCGCCGAATAAGAGAGAAAGCAGAAAAAGATCGCGACCAAGAACCAGAAGAAATCTACGACCGCACGGCTGTCTTTGAAACCTTCCATGAGCCTGGGGTTTCTCGTTAATTTGCTCTTCCCAGCAAAAATGTCTCCCACCTTCATGCGCGTTTCTGGTCGGGCGCCGTTTGCGCCTTGAAGACTGCGATTGTCGCGAGCGAAGTTGCAATGAACTTCTCTTGCCCGTCCTTGACCGCGAAAACATCTGCGCGGGTGACGACTTGTCGCGCCGACGACTTGAGCACATAGCCCCGGCCTACCAGCTTGTCACCCACGCCTGGCGCAAGCAGATTCAGCTTGTATTCCGACGTCACAACGTCACCAGCCACAGAAGCGGCGGCCCACGCGTTGGCGCTGTCGGCGACGAAACTCACGACAGCGCCATGGGCGAAACCATGATGTTGTGTCAACTCTTTCTTAAGCGGAACTTCGAGCGAAACTTCACCTTCCCTATAGCCGATGAGCTTTGCGCCTACCCATTTCGCATACGGTGTAACCTGAATGATCTGTTCAAGCACTTCGCGCGGCATGCCATTGTTTTCGGCCATTGCTTTGCTCCTCCGGTTCTACTCTGCGGCGCGCGCCCGCGGCCCCAGCATGAGATTTTCCGCCGGCAATGGTGCGGTCGTGTCGGTGGATCTCGCCTGTATGCGCTCAAGCGTGCCGGCAAGGAATCGCAAGCGCGTCTCAGACCGACGTATTTTCCCGCTCGACGTTCTCGGGATAGACCCGGGGGCGATGAATACGACGGCCCGCAGGGTAAGGTCAAACTCCTGCATAATCGCCAACCGTATCGCAGCCGTAGCCGCCCGTATATCTAATGTTTTGCGCGTCGCCCGTTCGACCTCTTGCACGAGAACGATCTGCTCCATTTGTGCGGCTTCATCGAACAATCCGATAGCGGCACCGGCGTTTGGCTTCAGCCCCGGAAAAGCGCGCTCGGCGATTCGTTCGACATCCTGCGGATATATATTCCTACCCCGTACAATCAGCAAATCCTTTAGACGGCCAGTGATATAGAGCTGTCCTTCGCGCAGGAACCCGAGATCCGCTGTGCGCAGGTAGCGTTGTTCATCCGTCGGTTGTTTTAGGTGCGCATAGAACGTTTCTTTCGATGCGCTGGTGTTGCCCCAATAACCTGCCGGTATATGCGGGCCGCCCACCCACACCTCCCCGACGGTGCCGTCGGGGAGCCGCTCGAAAGTTTTCGGATCGACGATTGCAAGCGCTTCCCCCTCAAGCGCCTGGCCGCATCCGACAGCAAGCTGTGCGTCCGAAGCGTCCATGGGCGCGCGTACCAAGCCGGCTGCTAGGGCAGTCTTGCTTATCGGTGTGACGCAGTAGGGCGTCCTCGGCCGGCGCCCCGATACGAGGAGCGTCGCTTCCGCCAAGCCATAACACGGGTACATCGCTTCGGGCCGAAACCCGGTCGACGCAAATGTCTCGGAAAACCTGTGCATGGTCGCGGCCTGCACCGGCTCAGCGCTATTGAATGCAACCCGCCAGCAGGAAAGCTCGATATGCTCACTCCGTACCCGCTTAGAACGACTGATGCAAAGCTCATAAGCGAAATTTGGACCGCCACTCACTTGTGCGCGGTAATCCGAAATCGCGCGTAGCCACAGCCAGGGATATTGGGCGAACTGGCCGGGTGACATGAGCACGCAAAGCCCGCCCAGGTAAACCGGCTCAAGCACGTTGGCAATCAGGCCCATGTCGTGATACAGCGGGGCCCAGCCGACGTAAGTCTCGTGCATCTCGTTTTGAAACGCGAGGCGCTGCATGTCGAGATTTGCCATTATATTCGCCTGACTCACCTGCACTCCTTTCGGGGCCGATACCGAACCGGAGGTGTATTGGAGAAAGGCGATGGCGTCGCCGTCCTGTTGAATCGGCTCGAAGGTTGCAGCGTTGGCACGATCGAAGTCCTCGATATCGACCGGAATCAACCTTATAGGCGGAAGCTTCGCTGCCTTGGCGAACTGATGCGCGACCGAGTCGTGCAGCTCCTTCGGCAGCAAGCCGATGGCGGGGGCGCAATCCTGCGCGATGGGAAAGGTCGCCTCCCGCAGTCTGCGGTTTCGTGGTGGCGTTACCGGCACCGGTATCATTCCGGCGTACTGACACGCAAAAAAGCCCAGAACGAAAGCGAGCCCCGAAGGAAACATGAGCAACACCCGATCGCCAATTCTGGCGTGCTGCGACAACGTGGCGGCCAGGCGCCTCGCCGCGCGATCAAGGGACCCAAAGGTAAACGACTCGAGTTCGCGGTTATCCGAGCCGAGAAATACAAACGCCCGGTGTTGCGGTTGAGCCCTCGCCCAACAGCTCAACAAACCTCCGAGCGTGTGCGGCGAGCGCCAGGCATCAGAATCGCCCACGAGAAGCTTCGTCAGCATGTTCAGATGGAAACCGGAGTGATGGTGCGGGGGGCGGCGCACGGTGTAGCACTTGCCGTCGGGAGCGGTGCGCTGGCAGGGCTCGCGAGCGCCAAGAGCGCTGCCGCCAAGCGGGTGTGCAACCGTTCGACCCCAACGTCGTCAAAAAAGTGGCGCCCGGGAAGCACGCCCGTCGAAAACGCACCTGTTGTTTCCCGCCGCCACGCCATGAGGTCTTCGTGGGCAAGGTCGTGGTCGTACTCTCCACGGATGGCATCGAGCGGAAGGTGCAGCGGAGGCGCAGCAGTATATTCGTAATGATCCGAGAGTCGGAGATCCGCGCGTAGGGTCGGCACAAGCAAGGCGTTCCACTTCTTGCTTCCTAAAACGGACGGCGGCATGCCGCCCATATGGTTAAGTGTTTGCAGAAGTTCAGCATCCGCTAGGTCGCACAACGCCCTCCCTGTAAGCGGCTGGTGCGGCGCGCGCCGCCCGGAAACGAACAGGGCCGCCGGTTGCGGTTCATGCGCTTCACGCAACGCGCGCGTCAACTCAAAAGCCACCAGCGCACCAAGGCTGTGGCCATAGTAGGCGAACGGTATTATCGCGTCGGTGTGCGCATGAAAGCGGACCCACGCCTCCGTGAGGGCCGGCAGCAAATCCTGCAGGCGGCGCGCGCCGCGCGCCGCTTGGGCGCCGTTTCGCCCCGGAAGCTGTACACCGAAAATAGCAATGCCGTCCGCAACGGCGCGCGCCCAGCTGCGGAAACTTAACGCACTGCCTCCAGCATAATGGAAGCAGTAAAGCCGGATGCGATCCCCGGGTGAGGAGCGAATCGGAACAATCCAACGGGTATCGGGCATCACCGCTCTGTTATGACACCGCGCGGTGTGGAATCAATCGGATATTGAGGCGGTCAAGCCCGCGCAGGATAACGCTGTGGCTCTGCCAGTGCTCTTGCGTTTCGAGTGACTCAATGCGCTTGAAACGAGTCAGCAGCTCGGCGATGCAAATTTCTGCCTGCATCCGCGCAAGTGCGCCGCCGAGGCAAGCGTGCATACCGTGGCCGAAGCCGACGTGCGGATTCTTCTGGCGCTCAATCTGAAACGTATCCGGGTCGGAGAAAGCCGTCGGATCTCGATTGGCCGCACCGAGGCAGAGCAATATCGGCTCCCCGGCTTTGACCGGGCAGCCGTTAATGTCCATGTCTTCAGTGGCTAGCCGCTTGGTCATCTGCAGCGGGGTCTCGTAACGGACGCTTTCTTCGATTGCCCTGCTCATGAGGCGTGGATCGGCGCGTAACCGGCGTTCCTGTTCCGGGAAACGGGTCAGCGCGTGGATTGTATTGCCGATTAGGCATTGTGTGGTCTCATTGCCTGCCACAAACGACATGATGCAGGCGAATGCCACTTCGGTCTCGCTTAAGCGGTCATCGCCGCTTCTCGCCTGGGACAACAGCGCGATGAGACTCCCGTCGCGTTTGGTACGCATCGTGCGCGCGTGCTCAATAAAGAACGCGGTGAGCATCGCCATGGACTCAACGACCGAAGCGAATTGGCTCCGCGTCATCATGCCAGGATCGAGCAGGTAGCGAAGGATATGTATCCCCTCCCCTATCCCGCGACGCTCTTGCTCCGGTACGCCCATCCAGGCACACAGCACGTTGATAGGGAGGCGCGCCGCGAGATCGGCTACCGCGTCGATAGTTTCCGCCTGCGCGGCGACATCGAGCAGCGCGCCGATTTCCCTGCAGATGACCAGCTTGAGGTGCTCTAGAGCGGCGGGCGCATAGGCTTGGTTGATGAGCCGACGCAGCCGCGCGTGCTCAGGGTTGTCGGTAAATACGATCGAATTACGAATAAACTTTTCCACCTGAGCGACGTCTCCCACGCGCAACTTATCCGCTTGCTGTACGATGGTGCGCGGAATCAGATCGACGCTGAGGTGTCGCGTCTTTAGCGCCGCCACCACGTCGTCGTAACGGGACAGTATTAACGTTCCGAGCGTGCGCAAGTACGGCGCGTTATCACGTAGCTCGCAATAGACTCGATAGGGATCGCGCCGAAAATCGGGCGACGTGGGATTAAATTTAACCCGTGGGATCGCGCGGGAGGACGGAGACGACAAAGCAACGGACATTGGGATCGCCGTGTACCTAACTAAAGCAATGTGGGATCCGAGCCGACCCGCGTATCACGGTTGCGAATTGTCTGCCCAGCGATTGGACACGGGTCGCAGACCTATGCGCAACAGCCCGATTTTCCCCATATAGAATCCGACGCACGATTGCGTGAGGTAACGCTCGTAGCGGGCGGTGACGGCTTCCCCGACAAGGCGCACGGCTTGAACGCGGTGCTGACGAAGATTGCGCACCCATTGCTCGAAGGTGCGCGCGTAATGCAGTCGATGGTTGTGCACCGTGGTTATTTCCATAATGCCATCTGCGGCACGTGCGATGTCATCGAGCCGCGGCAGGTCTGCCGCCGGGAAGATTTCGTCATTAATGAAAGCGCTCGCGTCCTCTCGTTTCATGCTACCGTAGGCAATCGTTTGCAGCGACATCCGCCCGCTGGGCGCAAGCCAGTCGCGGCAACGTTGAAAGAAGTCCCGGTACACCGCGATCTTCCGCTCCACGGAATCGTCCGGCTTGGCGAAATGCTCGAATGCTCCGATCGAAGTGATTGCGTCGTACCGATCTACAGGCCGGTGATCGACCCAGCTTTCCAGCCGCACTTCGACTTTAGGCAGCTTAAGTTCTTTCACGTATGCCGCCTGGTCTTCGCTCAGTGTGAGCCCGACGATGGCCTGAAGGCGCGGCAGAGCAGCCGCCGCGCGCAGTAGCTCGCCCCAGCCGCAACCAATGTCGAGCAGACGCGTCGCTCGATTCGCGCGCGCGAGCTCGAGGTGAAATTGGACTTTGCGCAACTGCGCCGCGTGCAGGTTATCTTGCGCCGGGTCGTCCTCCCGCCACAGCGCGCACGAATAGGTCATGCCTTCGTCCAGCCACAGTTGGTAGAACGCGCGGCCCACATCGTAGTGGTACCGTATGGCATCGGCCGACCCGCCATAATGAGTTAGCGCTGGTTCGATCACTTCGATACTCTGTCCCGTCATTCGTGCCTCCTGGCAAGTTGCAGGTTGGCGGTCTAATTGAGTAGTGCAGCTACGGCGGATGCAATGCCGCGCAGCGTGCTCTGTTCGAACAGCACCGCGGGAGAGATTTCCACCGCCAGCCACTCTTCTAGGTCGATAAGCATCGAGGTGGTAATGGCGGAATCGAGCCCGAAGCGCTCAATCTCGTCATCCAGCTGTATTTCCGTAGGGGCGATATTCAGCACGCGCCCGATGTATGCCGCACACCATGCAGCGATTTCGTCTTCCCGGCTCATCTGCGTAGCAACGTTCATATCAGCGTCCATTCAAGAAATAATTCGGTTTCTTGGCGCAGCTCCTTACGCTCGCTTTTCTATGCGTAGCCGGATCTGGTCTCGCGGCGGCACCTTGACGTCCTCGGCGAGACCGCACAGCTCGAGCAACCGAATCAGCCAGAAGCCCGGATCAACGCGATACCAGGCGAGACCGAAGGAAGCAGACCCGGGGAATGCATGGTGGTTGTGGTGCCAGGATTCGCCGAAAATAAAAGGTGCCAGCCAGCCGATATTGCGGCTTTGATCGCCGGTGGCAAAGCGACGGTTGCCCACCAAGTGGCAGAAAGAATTCAACGACCAGATGCCGTGTTCAAGCACGAACATCCGCACCATACCGCCCCACAAGAACCCAGCGAGCAATCCCATCCAGGTGCGCGTCAACAGCGCGCAAATGACCGCGGGGGCGATGAATCCCAGCCCTACCCAATAGTAGTAGTGGCGGCTGACGAAGACCATGCTCCGGTCGCGTAGCAGGTCGGGCGCGTAGTGCGAAACGTTCGGATACGGATGAGCAATCATCCAAGTGAAATGGGCGTGAATGAAACCTTTTATTTTGCCTCGCGCGCCAGGTCCGTGCAGGTTAGGCGAATGCATATCTCCCTCCGCATCCCCACATTCATGATGCCGCCGATGCATCGCGACCCAGGAAAGCAGACCACCCTGCCCGGCCATAGAGCCGCAGATAGCGAGCGCCACACGCACCGATGGCTTGGCGCGAAAGCTTTTGTGCGCAAACAAGCGATGGTATCCCGCGGAGATTCCAAAGCCTGAAAGCATCCACATAGCCAAAAACAGGGCTATCTCGGTCCAGCCGATCGGGTGAAAGGGAAGTAGCGCGATAGCAACCGCAGTGCCAATCGCGGGACCGACGTCGAACAACAGAAAATGACGCCGCTGAAAGCGGTGCAAATACGGATCGTCGATAACTCGCTTCCGCTTCCTTCCGGTCGGATCCGCAGCAGTGAAGATGGTCTGATACTGTTCCTCGAAGCTCGGCAGCATGGTCCTACTCCCACGAGAGCAACCCAGATACTGCTTCTTTGCGTATCCGAAATTCTTAAATGACTCAGGTTACGGAAGGTACGGCAAGCTGATAGAACAACCGAATAGAACTGAATAGCAGAATCAACCCAACAAATGAAACTCAAACCTTCCTGATTGTCCTGATGAGCAACTTGCGCAACGACAGGACTGACGCCTCAGTGCATGAGTAAATGAAGACCTCGCCGACCGACCGTATCGCGAACGCCGTCGCGCAGTCCATCAATGCCTTCCACACTACGCCGCAATGCTCGCGGAATCGCGCTTGCATCATGGCCGCGCAGCACGCGAGCCGCCATGGCATTTTCGACAACGTCGCCCACGAGGTGACTAGCCATCACTAGGACTACGCAAACTACCGCCTCGAGTTCCAGATGTTTGAAATAGACGCTACTACCCAAGCGGACGTAGCAAAGAGTTCGTCCACGCTAACCGACTCATTCAGTAACAACAATAGACCAAAAGTTATATATCGAATGCGCCAGCTAATAGCGCGGACGTGAATGGATTTGCGCCCGGAAAGGTCGCCGGACAGAGAGATAACGACTCACGATTTTGCGGGGCACGCGAAAATTGTAGAGCAACGCGTCGCCCTCTGCGTACACCGCGCGGCGCTATAGTCTTGGAGACGAGGAACGTCGCCGATGAAAGTATTAATTGTTGATGATCACCCATTGATTCACGAGGTAATGGGGGAGGTAGTACGTTCTGCGTTTGGAGAATGTGAGATTTTTGAAGCAAAGACTTTATTTGAGGCCTTCGTGATCGTGAGCGATGGAGTGGCCCTCGATCTAGTGCTCCTGGATCTCGGCCTACCGGATTGCACGGGCATTGAAAGTCTCGTGCAGTTTCGAGCAAAACTGCCGCACGTATCGATCGTGATTATTTCCGCCGACCAGACGAAAGAAACGATATTGGCGGCCTTGAACAAAGGTGCTGCCGGTTATATTCCTAAGACGCTTATGCCTAAAATTATGATATCGGCATTGAAGCTCGTCTCTTCAGGCGGTACGTATATACCGCAGGAGGTTATTTCAGGTCAGCTTTCCCACCGGTCAGAGCATTTCCATGACAAGCCGAGGCTTACTGTTCGTCAAAATGAAATACTACGCCTCCTGGTGAAGGGTCATGATAACCGGACCATCGCTGAGCAGCTTCAGATATCGGAAGGCACTGTTAAACAGCATCTGCATGCTTTATTTATCGCGCTAGGAGTCACATCCCGAGCGCAAGCGGTAGTTGCGGCAATGCGTTTCGGCGTCGACGACGCCACCGCGGAATATTAGGACACGTTAGCAGGGCGTTGAAGAATGGCTTCTATAGCAGGTCACTAGTCCAAGCATCAAGAACCGTGTGTGACGAGATCTACTGTTGATTCCATCGGGAAAATTCGTATCTGCTGAAAGACTTTCAGTTGATTTGGTACAGATTGATAAGTCGTCAAATCTTCGCTTCTTGCAGAAATATTGCTGGCTCTTTTGTAGCCTGCACAAAATACGCGACGGTTATAGCCAGAGCGTGAGGAACTCATGGAGAAACTTCACACAAGATGGTCTACGCTCTTACTTGCACTCGCAGCCGTTTTCAAAGGTCTTAGGCACAGCCAGGCATTCGAGCAGCGCTGCGGAATTAATTGATGTTGCGTTCCAGAACAGGCGAGGAACATGGATACCCAGCCATACAAAGCGGAACAACACTGCTAAGGCCGGGCTAACACCGCCAGCTCCGGGGGCACTTCAATCGGGATCCGCGAGCGTGGCGATTACTTCGCCCGCCTTCGCCAATTGGCAGCCGAGCGCCTCAACGCAGATCGGGTCGAAGTCGGTGCCCTTCCTCGGGACGATATCGCTCATGGCATTTGCAACCGCATCGGAGCCATGGCGACCTGGGTTCGAGGTGAGCAAGTCGAACGCCTCCGCCACGGCCACGACACGGGCCGACAACGGTATGTCGCGCCCCTTCAGGCCCCTCGGGTACCCGCTACCGTCGTAGTGCTCGTGATGATGTAAGCAGATCTCCGCTGCCATTTTCAGGAATTCCGACGAGCTCTGTCCGAGCAGCTTGTGGCCAATCTCCGTGTGTTCCCTCAGTTCCTGCTCCTGCGCGTCGGTAATCGCATCGGCGGCGAGCAAGATGTCGTCGGCGACGCCGATTTTGCCTACGTCGCGCAGCGTGGAAGCAAGCTCGATACGTTCCACCATTTCCGGCGGCAGCTCCATGCCCTCGGCGATCATCCTTGCGTATCTCGCCACCCGGAGAATGCGCAAGCCATCCTGGTGCGCGTGGTACTCGGACAGGTTGGCGGCGAGCATGATGGTCTCACGCTCGCGAAGCCGGAGCTCCCGCACCGCCGCGGCGATTTCGCACTCAAGCAGCTTTGTGCGGTCCTTCAAGAGCAGGTGCTGCTCGCGCAAGCTCAGCAAATTGCGGCAACGCGCACGGCATTCGTACTGGTCATACGGCTTGACCAGGAAGTCCGTCACCCCTGCATCGAACGCAGCGTGACAAACCTTGCTGTCCTCGATGATCGTTACCATCACGATCGGCACGTCGGCGCAGGTCGGTAACTGCCTCAGCCTGCGGATGGTTTCGATGCCGTCTATCTCGTTCATCTTGTAGTCGGTCAACACCAGGTCGGGAGCCCTGACCCTCGCCCACTCAATTGCTTCGAGGGGGCTCGCGAACATCTTCACCTGGATACCCGCGTCGATACTGTGAATGATGCGCGCAAGAATGATCCGGGCAGTGCTCTGGTCGTCGATGACGAGGACATTTCTGGTGGCGATCGCGAACCTCTCGCCACCGGCCCAGTCCGGCCTGAGATTAACTACTGCTGACATCGCTTCGTAAGCTGGGCACTGGCCATTGCCAAATCTACCTTGAATCGTTTGATCCCGATTCAGTCAGAAATGTGAAATTCTTTAATATTTCAAGGAAGTGGCCCGACTCGTTTAGACAGGCCTGAGCGTAGTTGAAGCTGATTGGCCAAGTAATTGATAAACCGGCCCGCCCTCAATCGCTTAGGCACGCCAAGCACCGTAGGGGCCCTACGTTTCCCTACGTTTTTCCTACGGTGATCTGCTACAGATCGAGCCAGTTGCGCAGAGCCTCTTCGAGGTCGGACAACTCGCGAGCATCCAGCTTGCCGACTGCCGGAAGTCTCAGCGCTGAACGAGGGACTGTGACAATCTTGTCCGCCATGATCCAGGATGCTCGGTCCAGACCGCTGCGCTCTCCCTCAGCGATTGGCACGCGCACGAAAGTGGCATCGATCTCTACGCTCGTGATCGGGCACACCGTCACGCTCTCCATGAGCGCGAGCGTCGCCGGGGCCTGAACAATAACAACTGGACGGGGCTTGCTTGTGTACGGGCCCTTGACGGCGACGTAGACAATGTCGCCGCGCCGCAGACTCATTCGGGCAAATGTACGAGTTGCTGCCAGTCTGTATCGCGGCGGTCGGACGCGGCGATTCTCTTGCATTGCCGGCGCAATTCGGCAACGACAGCACGCGAATGCCGGGCCTTCTTGGTTCGCGGAAGCTTTCGTGCCGGAGCTAAGCGTCGCCTGGAATCGGGTGCGTTCATAACCGCATTGTACACGCGGGTCCCGCTACGTTTTGGGAGGACTGGCCACGTTGTCGAGCTCAGCCCTTCTCACCTGACCGCTCTAGCCGTAGCAGCGGTTCATTCACAGATTGCGCGATCGTAAGATTACAAGTCATAAGTGCAATCTTTGCCGCTGGAGGACCCATCCACGGCGCCGGCGCGCGTGGCTGCGCTTTAGGGCGCCGATAGATCGGCTTCGACCCTTATTGCATGAATCAAGGGCACCACGTCAGGGCAAGTTCATCATTCGCTTCAGGTCGTGCATCGCGGAATTCACGCGTTTCCGACAAGAGGAGGAACCTCGAATTCAAAGGCTCTTGTCAGGCCTTTTCCCTTCCAACCCGTGCTCGGCCAGGCACGGTTAGGCGCAACGGCCGTTATCGATGCGCGTGAAGATTCGTGCATACACGAATCGCTCACAGGATTGCGACCTACACGGGTCCGCCCGGGTCCCCTCTGAGCAACACCCCAGAGGTGGAATTGAGCGCACGACGAGATTTTGGATGGGGACGCTGGATCCGAGTGAGCGTTGCTCATCACTATCTTCAGGTTGACAAGGCGTGGTTCGCGAAGAACGTCCGGCCCTTTGTGCCGGTCCTGCAGATATCCAAACAGGCCAAGGCGTATCGACGGGAGGATCTGGATGGGCGCGCGGCGCAAATCGAGCGCGAACTCCTCGGCCTTGACCTGACCGGCGTAGCGCGTGATTATGTCGACGGCGACGTGCGGTCCTTTCCCGAGAAAGGAGGCAATTCATGGGCCGCACCAAGACGAGTGGCATCTGGAACGATGTCACAGGAAACAAAACCGTTGACAAGCGATTTGCCGGGGAGCGCATTTACGCGCGACTCGGCCCGATCAGCCACGAAGAAGCCGAGCGTTGGCTCGCGAGTCAGATCCAGCGGATCCGACTCGCCAGGGAAGGCGGCACGCGTCCTCGCGTCACTTTCCGCGAAGCTGCGGCAAAGTACCTGAGGGATTTTCAAGAAAAAATCGCCACGATCGATGTGGCGGCCTGGCACATTGAAACGCTCGACCCTTGGATCGGCGATCGGTCGCTCGAAGAGGTCCACGACGAGACGCTGCGACCCTTCAAGGAGCATCGCCTTAACGTGGACAAGGTAAGCCTGACCACGGTGAACCGCGCGGTCGAGGTCGTCCGGCGAATCCTCAACCTGGCAGCCCGAGTCTGGAGACACCCGAACGGGATGACCTGGTTGCAGACTGCGCCACTGATCACGGTCGAACGGAATCGTGCCGCGCGAAAGGCTTACCCGCTGTCGTGGGAAGAGCAAGACCTGCTGTTCGTCGAGTTGCCGGAATTGAACCGGGCGATGGCCACTTTTAAGGTCAATACGGGAACGCGGGATCAGGAGGTCTGCTCGCTTCGGTGGTCGTGGGAGGTGAAGGTGGAAGCACTCGATGCAAGCGTGTTCGTCATTCCCGGAGAATTCGTGAAGAATCGCGAGGATCGCCTCGTGGTCCTGAATAATGAAGCCCGGGGCGTGGTGGAGCAGATGCGTGGCCGGCATTCAACGTACGTGTTTGCCTACCGGCGACCGCGTACTCGGAGTCCGGACGTCTATGCAAAACCACAAAAGGCGCCACGCGAAATCGAAACGATGAACAACACGGCTTGGCAAAACGCGAGAAAACGCGCGGCCCAGAAGTACCGTGAAAGATTGGGTCGCGACGCCCCTTGGGGATTCGCCCACGTGCGCATTCACGACCTGAAGCACACGTTTGGGCGCAGACTGCGGGCGGCGGCCGTTCCTGAGGAAACGCGAGCGGTGCTCCTGGGTCACAAGACCCGGAGCATGCCGACGCACTACTCCGTGGCGGAACTCGCGGAACTCCTGGCCGCGGTGAATCGCATCGACCGATCGCTCGCGACTCCCGCGATTACTCTGTTGCGCGCTGCTGCGTGAGAAAGTCACGCAATACTCACGCAGAAATAGAAAAGGACCTGGATTTGATATCCCAAGTCCTTGAATTGTGGCGCGCCCGGCAGGATTCGAACCCACGACCCCCTGGTTCGTAGCCAGGTACTCTATCCAACTGAGCTACGGGCGCGAGGGCGCGAATTATAGCAAATCCACCGGTGCCGGATCGCTGATCCGTATTGACGCGGGCGCGCTCGCGTCGATAATCCGGTGACCCTAACGACGGAGGCAAAGATGAGCGGATTTGCGCTGGTGGTGAAGCTTCGGATCAAGCCGGACAGCATCGACAAGTTCATGGCGGCAGTGCAGGAGAACGGCAAGGCCGCGCGGGAAACCGAGCCCGGCTGCAGGACTTTCGACATCCTGGTGGACCCGAAAGACCCGTCCGCCGGGATGCTGTACGAGGTGTACGACGACGAGGCCGCGTTCGAAGCGCACCAGAAGACCCCGCACTTCAAGAAATACCTCGATACCGCGCTGCAGTGGCTCGAATCGCGCGAACGCCAGTTCTATCGTCGCGCGGCGCCCTGATGGACCTCGGTCCGCGCGGCTAGTAGCCCCAGTAGTCGAGTCCTTCCGGCAGCGGCTCACCGTGCGAAAGCGCGGCGATTTTCCCATACTGGCCATCAACGTAAAGCAGCGGCTTGCCCTTCTTGCCAAACAGCACCTGCTCCACCTGGCCCAGGAAAATCGTGTGCGAGCCGTGCGCGATCTTTCTTCCCAATCGGCAGTCGAAGGAAACCAGCGCATCGATCAAGACCGGAGACCCCGTCGTGAGGTGGGTCCAGTCGCGCGACTTGAAGCGTCCCTCCCCGCTCTGCGCGCCGCTGAACGCCGTCGACAGATCCCAGTCCTCGGCCCGCAACGCATTGACGCAGAACACGCCCGACTTGACGATGGCGCCGTGCGTCGAGGCCTCTTTGTTGACGCAAACGAGAAGCGTGGGCGGATCGGCGGTCACCGAGCACGCCGCGGTGGCGGTCATGCCGTAGCGATGTCCCGAATGCGCGCTCGTGATTATGTTCACCGCAGCCGCCAGCGTGCGCATGCCGAGCTTGTACTGCACGGCGTCGACGCGCTGGGAAGACTGATGGTCCTTGTCCACGAATGGAAGTTTACCCGCTGCGTACCGGCGTGTAATTGACCAGCACGATTCCCGCTCCGACCAGCAGTGCGGCCGCGACGAAGGCCGGCCTGAGCGGCTCCGATAGCACCAGCACGCCGAACGCAACGCCGAACATCGGCGCGAGAAACGAGAACACCGTAAGCCGCCCCGCCAGATAGCGCCGCAGCAGCCAGAACCACGCCAGATAGCTCGCGAACGCGACCACCGCGCCCTGGTAGACGAGCGAGGCAAGCGCAATCGGGCTCAGGCGCGAGACGCCCGGCTCCCCCATCAGCCGGGACGCCAGCAGCAGAAGCACGGAAGACACCACAAGCTGATAGAAGAGCGTTTTGGTCGCGCTCACGCGCGCAAGTGCGCTGGCGCGGATCAGAACCGTCGTGGCCGCCCAAAGCACGGCGGCGGCGACGCCGCAAAGGTCGCCGAGCATGGTTGCACCGCCGGAGGCGGCAAAGCCCTCGCCGAAAGCGAGCACGAGGCCGGCGAACGAGACGAACACGCCGAGCCACTGGCGCAGCTGCATGCGCTCGCCCGGCACCAGCCAGTGCAGCCCGAGCGCCGTCAGCGGCGGGGTGAGGTAGATGAATACGATCATGCGCGAGGCGGTAGTGTGACCGAGGCCCGCGTAGATGAAGACGAACTCCGCACCGAACAGCAGCCCGGCGACCAGCCCCGGCCGCAGAGTGCCGTCGCGCGCGAACAAAGTGACCCTCCGCAGTCGCGCCCAGACGAGCAGCAGGATGGTCGCGCTGATCGAGCGGATCGCAGCCTGCATCACCAGCGACACGTCGGCCGCCGCCAGCTTGATCATCACCTGCTGAAAACCCCACGCTGCCGTGAGCAGCACCATCACGGAAAAAGCGGTCGCATCGAGCGCGTGGCGGTGGTCTGACATGGATCGCGGCGCAGTCTAGCAGCGCCTATAGCGACGGGCTATACGGCTCATCGCGACAAGTCATTGGAAATCGATGGCACGAACCTCCATATTGGTAGTCATGCTTAATCAGAGGAGTCGCATGATGCTTCCCAACCGTGAAGGCAAACGCGTACCGCAGGTCGTTTTCCGCACTCGATCGGGCAACGATTGGAAGAGCCTGTCCACCGACCAGCTGTTCGCGGGCAAGACCGTGGTGGTGTTCTCGCTCCCGGGCGCGTTCACCCCTACTTGCTCGTCCACCCATCTGCCGCGCTACAACGAGCTGGCGCCGGCGTTCTTCGCCAACGGCGTCGACGCGATCCTGTGCGTGTCGGTCAACGACGCATTCGTGATGAACGAGTGGGCCAGGGATCAGGAGTGCCGGAACGTCACCCTCATTCCGGACGGCAATGGCGAGTTTACCGACGGCATGGGCTTGCTGGTCGACAAGGCCGACCTGGGTTTCGGCAAGCGCTCCTGGCGCTATTCGATGCTGGTGCGCGACGGCGTAGTGGAAAAGATGTTCATCGAGCCGCAAAAGCCCGGCGATCCGTTCGAGGTATCCGACGCCGACACCATGCTGGCCTACATCAGTCCGACGGCCAGAAAGCCGGACCAGGTCGCGATCCTGACGCGCGAGGGCTGCTCTTTCTGCGCCAAAGCCAAGGTCTTGCTCGAGCAGCTCGGCTACGAATACGTCGAACTGCCGCTGGAGCACAAGATCCGCAGCCGCGCCGTCGGCGCGATTTCGGGGGCCCAGAGCGTGCCGCAGATCTTCATCAACGGTGCACGCATCGGCGGCCTGGAAGACCTCGAGCGTTGGGCCAAAAAGGCAGCGTGACGGCGTAGCTTCAGGTACCCTCCGTGGAAACCATCCACGGAGGAGCACTGCCTTGAACGACGCTCCGGGCGGTTCGGAACTGCAGGCGCTGCGCGTGAAGCTGCGCGAATTCATCGCCGAGCGCGACTGGGCCCAGTTCCATAATCCCAAGAACCTCGCCATGGCGCTGATCGCCGAGGCGGGCGAGCTGGTCGAGCACTTCCAGTGGCTCACCCCGGAGCAGGCCGAGCGCCTGCCGCCGCAGGCACTCGCCGAAGTCGAACACGAGCTGGCCGACGTGTTCATCTTCCTGGTCGAACTGGCCGACCGGCTGGAGGTCGACCTGCTCGCGGCGGCCGAGCGCAAGCTCGCGCTC
Organism: Burkholderiales bacterium; assembly: GCA_050741415.1. GTDB lineage: Bacteria > Pseudomonadota > Gammaproteobacteria > Burkholderiales > SG8-39 > DAHVFK01. The sequence goes on from JBOIFB010000011.1 coordinate 19,895, forward strand.
AACGCGCAGAAATATCCGGTCGACAAGGCGCGCGGAAGATCCACCAAGTACAACAAGCTGTAGCGGATGCTCGCCTATCGGCATCTGTTCCACGCGGGCAACTTCGCCGACGTATTCAAGCACGCTCTGCTGACGCGCCTGCTTATCGCACTGCGGCGCAAGGACAAGCCGTTTTTCTACCTCGACACGCACGCCGGCACGGGCCGCTACGATCTAGCGCACCCGTGGGCGCAGAAGAACGCCGAATTCCGCGCCGGCATCGCACGCGTCCTCGACCAGGACCACAATCCGCAGCTCGCTGCGCCTTACTTGAAGGCCGTGTGCGCCGAGAACGCCGATAGCGAGCTGCGTTACTACCCGGGCTCGCCGCGCATCGCGCGCAGCTTCCTGCGGCCTGGTGACCGCGCGCTGCTGTCCGAGCTGAACAAGAAGGATTGCGCCGAGCTGCAGAAACTGTTCGAGCGCGACCGACAGGTAACGGTGCGCCTGATGGACGGCTACCAGTCGCTCAAGGCCCACCTGCCGCCGAAGGAACGCCGCGGACTGGTGCTGATCGATTCGTCGTTTGACCGCGCGAACGAGTTCGCGCGCCTCACCGACGCCCTGCAGAACGCACACCAGCGCTGGGCCACCGGCGTCTATGCGCTGTGGTTCCCGCTCATGGACCCCGCCGCGATGCAGTCGTTCGAGCACCACGTCGTCGCGAGCGGAATCCGGCGCATCCTGTGGCTCGATCTCAGGCTGAGCGCCGGCGATGCCGCCGGCAAGCTCGGCGGCTGCGGCATGGTCGTCGTCAATCCGCCCTACGGATTCGCCGCGGAGGCCGCAGCGCTGCTCGATTGGCTCAAGCGCGTGCTCGCGCCCACGGGCAAGGGCAGCGCGCGCTGCCGCTGCCGCCTGCTGGTGGGCGAATAGGCGCCCGAAACTACCCCGGAAGGATGCGCGTCCCGGCGCGGCCGGCGAGCGCGGGTGCCAGGTGCGGCGGGTCGGTGATGATGCCCTCGGCACCGCCGCCCTCGAGAAACTCGATCACTGCGCCGATCTTCGGCCCCATGCTGCCTTTGTCGAACTGGTTCGCGTCGTAGAGCCTCTTCGCTTCCGCAAGCGTCATGCGCTCGAGCCAGCGCTGAGTCGGCTTGCCGAAGTCGACCGCGACCCGCTCGACGCCGGTGGCGATGACCAGCCGGTCCGCGTGCAGCGTACGCGCCAGCAGGCTCGAGGCCGTGTCCTTGTCGATCACGGCCTCGATGCCCCGCACATCGCCCGCGTCGTCCTGAATCACCGGGATGCCGCCGCCGCCGCAGGCGACGACGACGTAGCCCTGGCCCACCAGGTGCGCGATGACCTCGAGGTCCATGATCGCCTTCGGCTTCGGCGACGGCACCACGCGCCGCCAGCCGCGGCCCGGATCTTCCTTCACCTGCCAGCCGAGATCGGCGGCGCGCTTGCGCGCGGTGGCTTCGTCCATCGGCGAGCCGATCGGCTTGATCGGATTGCGGAAGGCCGGATCCTCGCGCTCGACGAGCACCTGCGTGACCACGGCGACCGCCTCGCGCTTCATGCCGCGGCGCCGGAACTCGTTGCGCAAGGCCTTGACGAACATGTAGCCCAGCGCGCCCTGCAGATCGGCGCCCGCGTAGTCCATCGGCACCGGGATCACCTCGTGCAGCGCGAGCTCCGAGCGCCGCAGGATGAAACCCATTTGCGGGCCGCTGCCGTGGGTAAACACCACGCGCCAGCCGTCTTCGATCAGGTCCGCGATGTAGCCCACCGTCTCGCGCGCGGTGTCGTACTGATCCGCGATCGTGCGGTGCTGCTCGTCGCGGATCAATGCGTTGCCGCCGACCGCCACGACCGCCAGGCTAGCGTTCATGCCGGTCCTCTTCATCGAGCGCGCGCAGCGCCTGGACGAAACAGGCGAGCGGCGCGTGCGTGAGCCCGGCACCGATCTGCCCGATGCCGGCTTCGCGGTGCGCGATGCCGGTATTGATCACCGGCTCGATGCTGGTGTCGACCACCAGGCGCAGGTCTATGCCGCAGGGAGCGCCGCGAAAATCGAGCGCCGGCAGCTGAAAACTGTCCGACTCGCCGAGCGTGATGTGGCGCATGCGCAGCGAGTTGGCCGTGGCGTCTTCGGGCGTGCCGCCGACGAACTTGACGATTGCGGGCGCGGCGGCCATCGAAAAACCGCCGAAGCCCGCCGTCTCGGTAATCGAGCTGTCGCCCAGATCGCGCGCCGCATCGTCCGGCCCGTAGCCGGCGAAGTACAGTCCGTCGATCGCGGCCGCCGGCGCGCTGAACCAGCGATCGCCCAGGCCGCTCACCCGGATGCCGAACTCGACCCCGTTGCGCGACATCGCGCTCACCATGCTCGAGCCGGGAACGCCGTGCGCGGCGTCCAGCGCGAGCTTGCACGATGCCATCGAGATGTTGAGGAAGAAATGCTCGTTGCCGGCCATGAAATCGAGCACCTGGGCAAGCTCTTCGTGCGGCAGGTGCGTGCGCGCCAATGCCGGCGCGAGCCGGCGCAGCAGCAGCGCGCTGGCGGCGGCGTTTCGGTTGTGCACCTCATCGCCCATGATGAGCGCCTGCGCGACCAGCGGTTTCAGCTCTACGCCGCCGAGCAGTGCAAGCGCCGTCGCGAGCGCGGGCGCGAGCGCGCGCTCGATCCATTTCAACCGCTGCAGCACCTCGGGCCCGTAGGCGCCGAAGCGCAGCGCCTTGCCCAGGCCCTCGTTGAAATTGCTGAAGGCGCGCGAGCCGCGCGCCGCGTCCTCGACGATCCATACCGGCATCGACGGGCTGATCACGCCCGCCATCGGGCCAACTGCGGCGTAGTGGTGGCAGGGCTCGAACGCGAGCGCACCGCTCGCCGCGAGCGCACGCGCCCGGTCTGCGTCGTCCGCCCAGCCCTCGTACAGAATCGCACCCACGATCGCGCCTTGCATCGGCCCGCACATGCGCGGCCATTCGATCGGCGGCCCGGCGTGCAGGATCATGCGTTCGCCCATGCCGGGAAGAGTGCCGCCGGCGGCGCCGACGCCGCGCAGCACCGGCACCGCGCCGAGGAAGGCGGCAAAGGCCCTCGCGTTCGCCTGCTCGATCCTCGCATCGCCCGTGAGGCGGGCGAGCGCCATCCCGGCCGCACGGTCGCCGAGCGCCGGAGGCTGCCAGTCGACCTGGATTGCTGCCCCGCCCGCCGCGCTGACGGTCTGGGCGAATTGCGCCAGACCGACGTTGACCACGCCAAGGCTAGTGTCGAGCAGTTTCGACATGACGCAGCGCAATGGTAGCGGCGGTGTGAGCCGCCTGCGCGTTGCTCGCGGCGAGGATGACGCCGGCTTGCGCGAGCGCGGCCGCCTGACGCGCGAAGCCCTGCGGGTCGCGCTCGGTACCGCAAACGAAGCCCACCAGCGCGATCTCGCGCCCGCCGCGCTGCGCCGC
>JBOIFB010000012.1:0-23146 GCA_050741415.1 Burkholderiales bacterium
GGCCAGTGCGATCCGCCCTGCCCACATGATTGGCATCGTGCATGGCAAACGCGGCTTGTCGGCGGAATATTCCCGTGTCAGCTCGAACCCTTCCCGGATTCGCGCCGAGCCACGATCCGGATGCGGATCTCGATTGCGTCGCGCACCCGAAGGCCGCCGCCCAACGCGACGAACGGAGTGATGCCGAAATCGGACTGCCGGATGGTGAAGCTTGCAACGATCGTCAGGCGGCGAACGTCCTCGATTACCGCGGCGGAAAAGCGCAGGTCGCGCGTCACGCCGCGCAGCGTGGTGCGTGCCACGACCGTCGGGTTCCAGCGCGGCCCGGATAGCGCGACCGACACGATGCGGATCTCGGGGTAGCGCTGCGCGTCGAGTACTTCCTCGCCCAGCATGTTGGCACGCGTGCCCTGGCGCGCCTGCGGCGAGACTTCGGCGGCGAACTCGCTTCCTTCCTCGCCGCGCGCGGACGCCTGATCGACGTTGAGCGACGCGACCTTCACGTCGAGCCGGAAGCCGCTCTCGGCGGCGCTCTCGCCGGCGCGGATCTCGCCGCTTACCGGACCCGTGACGACGTGGTTGTGGCCGAAGCGCGCGAGCGGGCCCGCGCGATAAACGAGTAGCCGGATCTCGGATTCCGACGCATCCACGGCGAAGCGAGGTGCGGCGATGGGAAGACTCGTTTCGGCGGCGACCGGCTTGGCGAGCACCGCGCTGTTCCCGGCGGGCGGCAGGGCCTGACAAGCCACGAGGAGCAGCAGCGGGAATAACGCGGCGAGACGAAGTGTCATACTGTGCTGAGGGCGGCGAGTTGCATGATCCTACCTGGCGCGATGCAGATCCGGAATACGAGTCAATCCTACGGCGCACTTTCCCTGGGCCTGCATTGGCTGGTCGCCGCGCTGGTGTTCGCCCAGCTCGGCCTCGGGCTGTACGCCGCCGGCCTGCCGCTCGGAATTGCCCGGCTCGAGTGGTTGACGCGTCACAAATCGCTCGGCCTCGCCGTGCTCGCGCTCGTGCTGGCCAGGCTCCTCTGGCGTTTCGTCAGTCCGCCGCCGGCGCTGCCGCATGCCATGTCACGCTCGGAGCGCTTAGCTGCCGCGACGGTCCACAGGCTGCTTTACGCGTTGCTCATTTTTGCGCCGCTGGCGGGCTGGCTGTACGCCTCGGCAGCGGGCCTCTCGGTCAACTGGTTCGGGTTGCTCCAGTTGCCCGATCTGGTGGCCAAGAACGCGGATCGGGCGGCGCTTTTCAAGTCGCTGCACCAGGGTTCCGTCGCCCTGCTTGCCTTGCTCGTCGCGGGGCATGCCGGCGCGGCGCTGCGCCACGCGTTCGTGCTGCGCGACGACATCATGCACCGCATGCTGCCCTGGACGCGCCCGCACGCATGATGATCAGAGGCATCGTTCTCCTCCTCGCGGCCGCTTCGCTGCCGGCGCATGCCGAAGATTGCCGTTCGGTCGACTCGTCGCGCGGCAGCGTGTCGTTCGAAGTCGAGCAGGCCGGCTCGCCCTTTCAAGGGCAATTCCGCAGGTTCGGCGGCGAGGTCTGCCTGTCCGGTATGCGCGCCACGCGCGTCGATGTGTGGCTCGATCCCGCGTCCGTCGACGCCGGATTGCCGGAGATCGACGCGGCGCTCAAGGGCGGCGATTTCTTCGCCGTCGAGCGCTATCCGCGCGTCGAGTATGTCAGTCGATCGATCGCATGGGGCGACCAACCGCAGATCGCGCATGGCGTGCTCAGGCTGAAGGGCAAAAGCCGCGATCTCGACGTTCCCTTCAATCTGCTGCGCAAAGTTGGCTACGTCGTCGTTTCGGGCGTGCTGACGCTCAATCGTCTCGAGTACGACATCGGCACCGGCGAGTGGTCGAACACGAAGTGGCTGGGCGGCGAAGTCAGGGTGAAATTCGCCGTCGCGCTTCCCGGTCCGTCTTGAGCGCTGCTTCAGTATCCGTAGAACTCTTCGGATCTCATGCCGCTCCAATCGGCTGTCATGCGTCGTCATGGGGTCTTAGCTCCGCTGCTGGCCGCGACAACCGCTCAGTAGGTGCGTATACCCGGCACTTTGCCGTCGTATTCATGACGCGTCCCGGCGTCGTCGTACCAGTAAAGCCGGCTCGGATCCTCGCCCTGGGTGAGCTTGTGCGACCCGTCGCAGAACGGCTGATTCTTCGACAGGCCGCAGCGGCAGAGAAACTTTTCCTCGCCGCCAAGAACCAGCTTGTACGGCTCAGTGTGAGTGCGCTTTACGATGCGTGACATGATGATCTCCTTGATAATATGACCGGCATCGATCGATGTCGCTTAGTTGTCGAAACCCGTTAGCCGGACCACTTTTTTCGCAAGTATCGCTTCGACCGCGGGAAATGCCCTTCGTGCCGCCTCCGGCACCGGGCGCCAATTTGCAGTTCCTGGTTTGCCTTGAAAGTAGTCGTAGGGCAATGATCCGAGGCCGCTTGCACGACCGACGATAAGGCGTCCCACCATCCCCGCCATTTCATGCGGCATGCAGAAGTAGTCATAGACGCCTTCCGCGGTCAGTACGATCTCGAAATGATCTCCCGGATTGACCAGGTAGCCGGAATCCCAGGGCGTCGCACGGTTCGGAATGCGCAGCGAATGGTGGCCGTTCCGTGGATGGTATGCGGTGGTAGTGTGCACGCCGCCCTGAATGACCCATCTCACCGTTTGCCCTGGCGAAACGAGAATCCCAATGGGATCAAATCCCACCTTGGCGCCGGTCGGGTCGCTGCGCATGCGGATTTCCACCACGCTGCCCCTGGACGCCGCCGCCTCCGATGCCAGCAACCCGACCCCAGCGGCGAGCACGCCGCCGGAGATCAGAAAATCCCTGCGTCTCATCGCGGCGCGCCTACTTCAGCTTGTCCGCTTCTTTCTGCGAGATGTACCACAGCACGATGTGGTAGTGAGGCACCTCTACGCCCGGATGACCCGCGTTGTAATAGAGATCCACGTGATCGACCTTTTTCGGTCCGGTAGCGAGTTCCTCGAACGGCTTGTGCTCGTCGATATCCTTGATCGGGATCATGTATATGGTGCTTACCAACTTTCCGCTCCTGTCGTAGGCAAGAAACGGCCCGGCCGGCAATGTCGCGGGTTTGACGTAGAGCTTGCCCAGTCCCGGGACGAACTCGGGAAGCTTCACCAGGCCGCTCACCTGCTTGTAACCATGCCCAGGCGGTGCCTTCAGCAGCGTCTCGGCGGCATACGCCGGAGCCGCGATCGCTGCGGCAAGTACCGTGACAGCTAATGCACGTTTAAACATAGCGTTCTCCTTTCGTTGACTATGGAACAACAAGACAGCTATCCCTGCGCAAGCCGTGGCAGTACGGCACGCGGCACTGCTGCGAGCTCAGGTGCCGGCGTGCGTTTCGGCTTCGAGTCGGGCAAGAACGGATGCGACAATTCGGTCGCAGCGTTCGCCAGCAAATGAAAACGCGTCGTCGAAGACGAAATCGATCTCGCGCGCGAGGGCTTCGCGCAGCAGACCCTTCGCCCTGAAGTACCGGGTGCGCACCGTTGCCTCCGGGATAGCGAGGCAATTCGCGGTCTCCTCGACGCTCATTTCCTCCAGCGCGCGCAGCACGAACACGGTGCGGAATGCGGTGGGTAACTCATCAATCTTGGCTTCGAGCAGGCGCCGGGTCTGCGTGCGCTGCATCGAGTGATCGGGCCGTTCGGGAGTAGCTTGATTCATATTCGTCTCTACGGTTTCGGCTTGCGGTTCCGTGTCGCCGTTCAGCTGAATGATCTCGGCGCGGCGACTGCGCTTGCGGCCGCGCGCGATCGCCTCGTTGACCACGATGCGCACCAGCCACGTGGACAGCTTCGCTTCGCCGCGAAATTTGCTCATTCCACGGTAAGCGAGCAGATACGCCTCCTGGACCGCATCTTCGGCCTCCGCTTCGTCCTTCAGGATGCTGCGCGCCGTGCGGTAAAGGGTCTGGTTGTAGCGTCGCATCAGCAAGCGCAACGCGTCATGCTCGCCGGCCGAGACCCGCTGCGCGAGCACCGTGTCGGATAAACGCTGCTCTGTGGATTCAATATGTGCCGAATGCACGCGCTAAGCCTGCTGTTCCAGAATTTGGGTTCACGACATTAGATGGCGGCGAAACGCGCCGCGTTCCCGGTGAGCGCAATGGGGCCGGAATTCCGCGCCTCGCGCGCTATCGCGGCATCAGGGATATCGGCTCGAGCGCCTCGCCCCGAACCAGCACCCGGCCGATCGCTGCGGCATGGGTGTAGCCAAGGCCGCGCAGTGCGCCGAGACAGGCATCGGCGCGTTCTGCCGGCACGCTGGCCAGCAGGCCGCCGGCGGTTTGCGGGTCGAACAGCAGCCGGTAGCGTGGATCGCGCACGGCTTGCTCCTGATTGCGCAGCGCCCGGCGCAGGCGCACGTTGGCCGGTTGCAGCGAGCTGAGGATGCCGGACGCGCTGGTCTCCTCCGCGCCTTCCAGGACCGGTAGCGCCGAGAGGTCCAGCTCCGCGTCCACGCCGGAGGGCCGGGTCATTTCCAATAGGTGCCCGAGCAGGCCGAAGCCGGTCAGGTCGGTGCAGGCGGTTGCGCCGTGCTCGCGCAAGCACTGCGCGCCCAGGCGGTTCGACTGGCACATCGAGGCGAGCGCCGCGTCGATCCAGCGGCCGCGGGCCTCGAGCCGCGCGTGGGCCGCGAACAGCGTGCCGGTGCCGATCGGCTTGGTGAGAACCAGAACGTCGCCCGGGCGCATGCCGCCCTTGCGCATGATCGAAGCGCCGTCGTCGTCGTCGTCGATCAGGCCGTTGACGGCAAAGCCCAGCGCCAGTTCCCTGCCTTCCCCGGTGTGGCCGCCCACCAGCGCGCAACCGGCTTCGTTCAGCACTTCGACTGCGCCTGTCATCATCTGCAGCAGCACGTCCTCCACTTTCGATTCCAGCCCCGGAGGGACGGTCGCGATCGCGGTGGCCGATTGCGCCTCCGCGCCCATGGCTAAGATGTCCCCCAGGGCGTGGTTCGCCGCGACCTTGCCGAAGAGGTAGGGGTCGTCGATGATCGCGCGGAAGAAATCCACCGTGTGAACCATCGCCTTGCCCGGCGGGATGCGCACCACTGCGGCGTCGTCCGGCGCGTGCAGCCCGATCAATACGTCGTCGCGATCGACCGGCTGCAATGAGCCGAGGGCACGTGCGAGGACCGTGGCGCCGACTTTCGCGCCGCAGCCGCCGCAGCGCATCGCGATCGCGGAGATCGCCTGCGCGGCCTCCTCTTGGTCGAGCCTGACCGTCGAGGGCGCGGCCGATGCTTCGGCTTCCATGGCCGGCAGGTCGCTGAACCTGGACATGAACCGGCGGTCGATCCAGTCCTTCCAGTGCCAGACCCAGGTACCCTTCACTCCGAGCACGCCGCGCGAAGCGACGGCAACCCGATCGCCGGTGCTGATCAAGGCGAGCCAGCGGCGCTGCGGCCGATACGGCCTGAGCGCCCTGCCTTCGACCGCACGACGCAGATTGCGCGCCAGAGGCGTACCTTGACGGACTGCGAATACCCCGGCCTTCTCGCGCGGATGGTTGATCATGCCGGCAACGTCGCCCGCGGCGAACACCTGCGGATCGGTCACCGTCTGCAGCGTATCGGCTACCTGGATGAAACCATCCGCATCCAGCGCGAGGCCCGTTTCGCGCAGCCACGGCGCGCCGGCGGCGTTGGTCACCCAGACAATCTCGTCCGCCGCCAGGGTTGCGCCGTCCGTCGTCTGCAGGCTCGCGGCCGAAACCCGGCCGACTTGCGCGTTGCAAAGCAGATCGATGCCGCGTGCGGCCAGCACGCGCTCGAACGCGCGGCGCACCCTCGCATTGTGGGTCGGCAGGATTTCCGCATCTCCGGTCAGAAGGCGAAAGCCGATGTCCTCCGGGTTGCGCCCCAATGCGCGCAACTCGTTGCGCAGGCGGTACTGCATCGCCAGAGCCAACTCCACTCCGCCGGCGCCGCCGCCCACTACCGCGATGCGCGTGACTCCGGCGTGCTTGCGCACGCGATCAAGCAGGAGCTGCCAGCGGCCGTCGAACTCGTGGATCGGTTTTACCGGCACGACGTGCTGCACTGCACCGGCCACATCGGCCATGCGGGGAGTGGAACCGATGTTGATCGACAGCAGGTCGTACGGCACCGGCGGACGGCCGCGGCAGAGCACCTTGGCTGCCGCGCGGTCGAGCCCCACTGCTTCAGCGTGCAGGAAACGAGCGCCGGCGAATTCGGCCAGCCGCGAGAGGTCGATGTGGACTTCGTCGTAGCCGTAATGTCCCGCGATATAGCCCGGCAGCATGCCGGAGTACGGCGTATGAGTGTCGCGGCAGATCATGCTCAAGCGGACCCCGGGCAAAGGATGCATGCCGAAGTGTTTCAGCACTCCGACGTGACTATGTCCGCCGCCGATGAGGACGATGTCCCTCAGGACCGGTTGATCCGGCGACTGCATTGCGAAGCTCCTGTGTTGGATGGCGGATAGGTGGAGAACGATCTAACAGGCTCCGCCCGATCGAGCACGCAGCGCGGTTTGTCCGTTTCAGCGCCTAATTATGACCTACAAGCAGAGCACGGGAATGATGCCGCTCCAGGCGAGCGCCGAGCCGAATATCAGATCATTCATCAAAGATCCGTTACCGCACGATAGCGAGCCTGATTCCGCGCGCGCCCCACCTCGAACGCCTCGCCGAGGGTGAGCACGAAGGCGGACGGCGGTAGTCCGGGATGCGACCCATCGAGCCCGGGCGTAGCGAGAAAGTGCACGTTGCGGCAAAAGCTCGCGACCATATCGCGCCGCATGCTGTCCGCGCTCGGCAGGACAAACGAGATCCACAGGTTTTCGGGTGAGGCCGCCTCGAGCGCGTCGGGGCCGATCGTCAGCCGCACGGGCGTGTTCGTGTCGCGGCAGGCCGAACGCACTTGCGCCCCCGCGCGCAGCAGCGCGGGAATAAATAGCGTGTCCCACGCGCACCACGTGTAGAGGTCGCGCCCGCCGATGCGCAGCTTGTGCCGCGTGGGTACGATCGTCAGGCCCCAGTAGCCGATGATATGGCGCTGTTTGTCGCGGTAAACGCCGGGCCAGTCCGCCAGCCGGCGCTCGACCTCATCGACGCTTGTTCCGAGGCGCCGCGCGAGCAGCGAAAGAGGCACCGGCGCCCCGTGCGCGAGCTCGAGGTAGAGCGAGAGCGAAAGCCGCTGGTCGTGCTCGTCGAGGTCGGGCAGAACGCCGAGCATATGTTGCACGATGTCGTGCACCGAGGGCGCGGCGTGTGCGCAGGTCATGGGTTCGCGCATTAGCCCGCGCAGCATGACAGCTGCTTCACGTCCCGGGTAAAAGTCTGGGCGCACAGTTTCAGGCCTTCGACCATGGTGAGATAAGGAAAAAGCTGCCCTGCCAGATCTTCGATGGTCATTCCGCCGCGCAGCGCGAGCGCGGCGGACTGGATTACCTCGCCGGCCTCGGCGGCGAGAATCTGGGCGCCGAGCAGACGGCCGCTGCCCTTATCGGCCACCAGCTTGACGAAGCCGCGGGGATCGAAATTGGCGAGCGCGCGGGGAATGTTGTCGAGCGCGAGCGTGCGGCTTTCGGCGTCGATACCGCGCCGCGCCGCCTGCGCTTCGCTCAGGCCGACGGTCGCGACCTGCGGGTCGGTGAAAGTGACCGCCGGCAGCACCGTCAGGTCGAGCCGCGCCTCGCCGCCGGTCATGTTGATCGCCGCACGGGTGCCGGCGGCGGCGGCCACGTAAACGTACTCGGGCTGATCGGTGCAGTCGCCGGCGGCGTATACGCCCTCGGCCGATGTTCGCATCCGCTCATCGACGGCGATCGCGCCGTTGCGGGCGGTCTTCACGCCCGCGGCCTCGAGCCCGAGGCCTTCGGTGTTGGGCCGGCGCCCGGTCGCGACCAGCAACCTGTCGCCGGTCAGCGTCTCGGTGCCAATGTCGGCGCGGAAGAGGCCGCCTTCGTAGGCCACGCTCTTGAGCGTGGTGTAAGTGAGGATTCGCATGCCTTCGCCGGCAAGCGCCCGCTCGAGCTCCGTGCCGAGCGCCGGGTCTTCCTTCGACAGCAGCGTCGAGCGCGCCACCAGGGTGACCTCCGAGCCCAGCCGCAGGAAGGCCTGCGCCAGCTCGAGCGCCACCACCGAGCCGCCGTACACGATCAGGTGATCGGGCAGCCGCTCCGCGGCCAGCGCCTCGGTAGAGGTCCAGTAGGGTGTTTGCTTGAGTCCGGGCACCTCGGGCACCGCGGGCGAGGCGCCCGTTGCGATCAATACCCGGTCCGCATGCACCGTCTCGACTTCGCCGGCCGGCAGGGCCACGGCTAGAGTGCGCGCGCCGGTGAAGCGCGCGCGTCCGCGCAAAAGCCGGACGCGGTCCGCGTGCGACTCGAGGACCGCCTGGTACTTGTCGTGCCGTAGCTCTTCGACCCGCGCCTGCTGCTGCGCGAGCAGCGCGCGCCGGTCCACTGCCGGCATGCGGCGCTCGATCCCGGCGAATGGGTGCGCGGCCTGCAGGTGCGCGACGTGCGCGGCGCGGATCATGATCTTCGAGGGCACGCAGCCGATGTTGACGCAGGTGCCGCCGAGGGTGCCCGCTTCGATCATGGTCACCGAGGCGCCTTCTTCGGCGGCGCGCAGCGCGGCGGCGAACGCCGCGCCGCCGCTGCCGATGACGGCGATCGCCGGTTTGCCGCCTATCACCTCACTTCGCCGGCTTGACGCTCGAGGGGTAGCCTGCGTCGCGAGTGGCCTGCATGAGTTGCGTGGTGCCGGTCCTCGCGTCGTCGAAGGTCACCACTGCTTCGGGCGGCTCAAGCGTCGCCTTGACCATTGCTACACCCGGCACCCTGTCGAGCGCTGCGCGCACCGTAATCGGGCAGGCGGCGCAGTTCATCGTCGGCACCGAGAGCACGACAGTCCGCTGCGCCGCGAGCGCCGGACCAGAGAAGGCGGCGGCCAGCGTGACGCTGGAGATGAGTATTGTTTTTTTCATGATCGGATCCTTCTAGTAGAACAGGGGGGCGAAATAAGGTGCTATCAGCATGAGGACAGCCAGCACCGACGCAATCCAGAACAGCGCGCGGTACCTGCGGTTGGTCTGCGGCAGCGCGCACAGCGTGCCGGGCTCGCACTCGGCAGGGGACGGTGCGCGGTAGATCTTCTTCCAGGCGTAGGCCATGAAGCCGAGCGTCGCGAGAACGAATATCCAGCGGTAGGGCTCGAGCAGGGTGAGGTTCGAGATCCACGCTCCGCTGATGCCGAAGCCGACCAGCACCAGGGGGGCGAGGCAGCACAGCGACCCCGTGATTCCGGCCGCGACGATTCCCACCAGGCCCGCCCTGGCGCCGGGTTGCGGTGGCCCGGAGTCGGTCTTGAGCTCGATGGGGGAGGCAGTCTTCGCGAGGTCCGTTTGCATTGCGGTTCCTGTTCAAGGCGCAGCTTGAGGTCAAAGGGTAAACTCCGTACTGCGCTACGGAGTCAAACGGTATTTCGGATCGTTCAGCTTGGAGGGTTTGTCGCGCCATGGGTTCCAACCTGACTATCGGCAAGGTCGCACGCGCGGCCGGCGTCAACGTCGAAACGGTGCGCTATTACGAGCGCGTAAACCTGCTGCAGCAACCGCCGAAACCGCCCGGCGGAGTTCGGCGCTATGCCGAAAACGCGGTGGCGCGCATTCGCTTCATCAAGCGCGCGCAGGAGCTTGGCTTCTCGCTCGCCGAGATCAAGCGCCTGCTCGCCTTGCAGGAGGCGCAAAGCTGCGGCGCGGCGCGTGCGCTCGCGGCGGGAAAGCTGGCTCTGGTGGAGGCGCGCGTCATGGATCTTGAACGCATGCGCGGCGTACTGAAAGAGCTGATCGGGCGCTGCGATGCACGGCGCGGCAAGGTTTCCTGCCCGATCATCGAGACGCTGCAGGAGCATTGAGCGGACGGCCCGAGAGCAGAGTGTGGAAGCGCTTCAGGGTACCGCCAGGCGCGGGAAAGTCTTCGTGGCGCGAAAGGAGGATGTCCCACCCAGCGAACGCGTCTCCGAGCTCGTCGCGGCCAAACAGGCAGTAGGCCTCGAGATCGAACATCTCCATGTAGGTCGTACCTTCTACCAGCACGTTCACCGCCGCGAGGCCGCCCGGGCGCACTGCTTCGCGCAGGCGCGCGAGCAGGCCGCGCGCGTCGCGGCAGGCGAAAAACATCAGCAGGCCGATCGACACCACGCAGTCGTAGTCGCGCGCCGGCACGTAATGGCGCAGGTCGGCGCAATGCGCCTCCAGCGCCAGGCCTCGCGCGCCGGCGCGACGCGCGAGGTCGGCGATAGCGCTCGCGCTCGCATCGAGCGCGGTGACCCGGCAGCCGCGCTCCGCGGCCGCGAGCGCGAGGTTTCCCAGCCCGCAGCCCAGGTCGAGCAAGACGCCCGAGAGGTGCGGCAGGACCGCGCACTCGAAGGGGTTCAAGGCATAGTCGCTTGCCTCTCGGTGACGCTCGAACTGACGATCGAAAAATTCGAGCGCGCTCCGGCGCGGGGGCTCTATTTTGGTGCTCATGGCAGCGGTCTGCGCCGGCATTTGACCATGATCGAATCGGTGCCGGTCATTTCGTCCAGCATATCAGCATCGGCTAAACTCGCTGTGGGGAACAGCGCGCGGCGGCGGCCGCGGTGCATTGACGTTTACGTAAACGTCAAGTAGCGTAACGCTTCCCGGAGGCGCCCGATGACCGACTTGTCCGTGTCGAAGAATCTGGTCTACAAGGCCAAGCACAAAATCCGCTTCGTCACTGCGGCGAGCCTGTTCGACGGCCACGATGCGTCGATCAACATCATGCGCCGCATTCTGCAGGCCTCCGGCGCCGAAGTGATCCACCTCGGCCACAACCGCTCGGTCGAGGACGTGGTCAGCGCCGCGCTCGAGGAAGACGTCCAGGGCGTCGCGGTGTCGTCCTACCAGGGCGGGCACATCGAGTACTTCCGCTACATGATCGACCTGCTGCGCCAGCGCGGCGGCGAGCACGTCAGAGTGTTCGCCGGCGGAGGCGGGGTGATCGTGCCTGACGAGATCCAGGCCCTGCACGACTACGGCGTGGCGCGCATCTACTCGCCCGAGGACGGGCAGAAGATGGGCCTGCAGGGCATGATCAACGACATGCTGGCGCGCTGCGACTTCGACCCGGCGCAATATTCGCCGAAGGACCTCGAAGCGCTCAAGGCGGGAGACCGCCGCGCATTGGCGCAGGTGATCACCGCGCTGGAGCTTGGGGCGTTCGATGAAGATCTGAAGAACGAGCTTCTCATCGCCGCGAAGTCCAAATCGGCCCCGGTGCTCGGCGTCACCGGCACCGGCGGCGCCGGCAAGAGCTCGCTCACCGACGAGCTGGTGCGCCGCTTCCGGCTCGATCAGTCCGACCGGCTGAAAATCGCGATCGTCGCGGTCGATCCTTCGCGCAGGAAAACCGGCGGTGCGCTGCTCGGGGACCGAATCCGCATGAATGCGATCCACGGCAAGGATGTCTTCATGCGCTCGCTCGCCACGCGCGCCTCGGGGGCGGAAATCGCCGCCGCCGTGCCCGAGGCGGTCGCGGCTTGCCGCGCGGCCGGGTTCGATCTGGTGGTGGTGGAGACCTCGGGCATCGGCCAGGGCGATGCCGCGATCGTGCCCCACGTCGACGTGTCGCTGTACGTCATGACGCCGGAGTTCGGCGCCGCGAGCCAGCTCGAGAAGATCGACATGCTCGATTTCGCCGATTTCGTCGCGATCAACAAGTTCGACCGCAAGGGCGCCGAGGACGCGCTGCGCGACGTGAGGAAGCAGGTGCAGCGCAACCGCGAGGCGTTCAAGTCGCCGCCCGACGAGATGCCGGTGTTCGGCACCATCGCCTCGCGCTTCAACGACGACGGCGTTACCGCGCTGTACCAGGCGATCGCCGCGCGGCTCGCCGCCAGGGGCCTCGCGCTCGCGCCTGGCGCGCTGCCGAAGATCGAATCGAAGATCTCCTCCAGCGTGCACGTGGTGATCCCGCCCAAGCGCCAGCGCTACCTGGCCGAGATCGCCGAGTCGGTGCGGGCTTATCACGTCCACGCGCGCGAGCAGGCGAGCATCGCGCGCGAGCGCCAGCAGCTGATCGCGGCCAAGGCGATGCTGCTCGAGGCCGGCAAGGAGGCGCGCGAGCTCGATTCCCTGATAGAGGAGAAGAATTCCGTTCTCGACCCACGCGCCGCGAAGCTGCTCGAAATGTGGCCCGAGACGCTCAAGGCCTATTCGGGCGACGAATACGTGGTGAAGATCCGCGGGCGCGAGATCCGCACTACGCTCACGCACACGACGCTGTCCGGCACCAAAGTGCCGAAGGTGGCGTTGCCGCGCTACGAGGACCACGGCGAGATCCTGCGCTGGCAGATGCGCGAGAACGTACCCGGGTCGTTTCCGTTCACCGCCGGCGTGTTTGCCTTCAAGCGCGAAAACGAGGACCCGACGCGTATGTTCGCCGGCGAGGGCGACGCGTTCCGCACCAACAGGCGCTTCCATCTTCTGTCCAAGGACATGCCCGCGAAGCGCCTGTCGACTGCGTTCGACTCGGTGACGCTGTACGGCTTCGATCCCGATGAGCGGCCGGACATCTACGGCAAGGTGGGCAACTCGGGCGTCTCGATCGCCACGCTCGAGGACATGAAGGTGCTCTACGGCGGCTTCGATCTGTGTGCGCCGAACACCTCGGTGTCGATGACCATCAACGGCCCGGCGCCGACCCTCCTGGCGATGTTCTTCAACACCGCACTCGATCAGCAGGTCGACAGGTTCCGGGCCGAGAACGCTCGCGCGCCGACCGAGGACGAAGCGGAGAAGATCCGCGCATGGACCCTCGCCACGGTGCGCGGCACGGTGCAGGCCGACATCCTCAAGGAGGACCAGGGCCAGAACACCTGCATCTTCTCGACCGAGTTCTCGCTCAAGGTAATGGGCGACATCCAGCAGTACTTCATCCACAACGGGGTGAAGAACTTCTACTCGGTGTCGATCTCGGGCTACCACATTGCCGAGGCGGGAGCGAACCCGATCAGCCAGCTCGCGTTCACGCTTGCGAACGGCTTCACCTTCGTCGAGGCCTACCTCGCACGCGGGATGCATATCGACGACTTCGCGCCCAACCTTTCGTTCTTTTTCAGCTACGGCATGGACCCGGAGTACGCGGCGCTCGGGCGCGTGGCGCGGCGCATCTGGGCGGTGGCGATGAAGAACCGCTACGGCGCGAACGAGAGGAGCCAAAAACTCAAGTTCCACTCCCAGACCTCGGGGCGCAGCTTGCACGCGCAGGAGATCGCGTTCAACGACATCCGCACCACTCTCCAGGCGCTCATTTCCACCTACGACAACACCAACTCGCTGCACACCAACGCCTACGATGAGGCGATCACCACCCCGACCGAGGAATCGGTGCGCCGCGCGATGGCGATCCAGCTGATCCTGAACAAGGAATGGGGCGTGGCGAAGAACGAGAACCCGAACCAGGGCTCGTTCATCATCGACGAGCTGACCGACCTGGTGGAGGAGGCGGTGCTGAAGGAATTCGAGGCGATCTCGGGCCGCGGCGGCGTGCTCGGCGCGATGGAGACGGGCTACCAGCGCGGCAAGATCCAGGAGGAGTCGCTTACCTACGAGCACAGGAAGCACGACGGCTCCTACCCGATCGTGGGCGTGAATACCTTCCGCAATCCGCACGGCGATTCGACGCCTGCGAGGATCGAGCTGATCCGCTCAACCGAAGAGGAAAAGCAGTCCCAGCTCGAGCGCCTGCGCGATTTCCACAAGAAGCACGCCAGGCACGCGCCGGCGATGCTCGAGCGGCTGCGCCAGGCGGTGATCCGGGACGAGAACGTGTTCGAGGTGCTGGTCGAGGCGGTGCGCGTATGCTCGCTGGGGCAGATTACCCACGCCCTGTTCGAGGTCGGCGGAGAGTATCGGCGCAGCATGTGATGGGTGCGCGACCGCGCGCGCTTGCCGGTCGTCCGGTGCGGCAGGACGTTCGCTATTTCACTGCGCCGACCGTGAATCCCGCGACGAACCGGTCGACGAACAGGTTGTAGAGAATCGCAACCGGGATGCTGACGATCAGGCACGCGCCCATCAGCGAGCCCCAGAAGTAGACGTCGCCGCGCACCAGAAAAGTCGGCACGCCGACGCTCACGGTGTAATGCGACGACGTGGTGATGAAGGTCAATGCGTAGACGAATTCCTGCATCACGAGCGTGAGCGTGAAAATCACAACCGTGAGGATCCCGGCCGATGAGACCGGTACCACCACCTTGATGAATGCCCCGAGGCGGCTCAGGCCATCGATCATCGCCGCCTCCTCGATATCGCGCGGGATCGACTTGAAAAAGCCCATCATTAGCCAGGTACAGAACGGCACGGTAAAGCTCGGGTAGACCAGCACCAGCGACCAGAGCGAATCCTGCAGCCCGAGATCGGCGATGATGCGCGAAAACGGGATGAACAGGATCGTCGGCGGAATCAGATAGGTGAGGAAAATCGCGATGCCCACGCGCTGACCCCAGCGCCCCGACAGCCGCGCCAGCGCATAGCCGGCGGGCACCGCGAGCAGGAGCGTGATCAGGGTCACGATCGCGCCGACCCCGATGGTGTTGAGTATCCAGCGCCCGAATTCGGTCTGGAAGAACAGCACCTGAAGGTTTTTGAGGGTGGGCGGCAGACCGAACAGGAACGGATTGTGATTGACGTTGATCAGATCCTTCGTCTGCTTGAACGTGGTCAGCAACATCCAGTAGAACGGAAACGCGAGGAAGGTGACGAACGTCGCGAGGATCAGCACGTGCCCGCCGCGGGCGAGCCAGCGTTTGATGCTGAATGGAGGACGGGCGCTCATTTCAAGCCACCTCCGCGCGCTTGGCAATGGTCAGGAACACGATGGCCACCGCTACCAGCACCGGAAACAGGAACAGCGAGATCGCCGCGCCGGTCGCGAGATCGCCGCCCTGCACGCCGGTGAAGTAGGCATAGCTCGCGATCACCTGGGTGGTGTCGAACGGCCCCCCTCGGGTCAGCACGTAGACCACGATCAGATCGGTGAACGTGAACACGATGCCGAACAGCAGCGCGACCAGCATGATCGGCATGATCAGCGGGAGGTTGATCCGAAACAGGTGACGCCAGAAGCCGGCGCCGTCCACCGCCGCCGCATCGTGGATGTCCTGCGGGATCGAGCTCATGCCGGCGAGGATGATCACGGTGGCGAGCGGCAGAAGACGCCACACGTCGACCATGATGATCGAGGCCATTGCCAGGTCGGGCTGCCCAAGCCAGATCGGCCAGAAGTTCGGTCCGAAAACATGCACGGCCCGCGCGGTCCAGTTTATGATGCTGTAGATCGGATCGAAGATCCACAGCCAGCCGATCGATCCAAGCGAGATCGGCGCGACCCATGGCAGCAGGATCAGCAGGCGCACGATCCACTTGCCCGGGAAATCCTTGTAGAGCGCCAGCGCCAGGATCTTGCCCAGCACCACGACCAGCACCTGTGAAACGATGGTGAACACCAGTGAATTCTGCAGCGAGCGCCAGAACGTGGGGTCCTGCAGAATGCCTTCGTAATTGCGCAATCCGACGAAGTGCAGCGTGCTGCTGCCGACGGTGGCGTCGCTCACGCTGTAGAAGATCGCCAGAAAGAACGGAAATCCGACCAATGCGATGACGTAGATCACCGCGGGCGCGAGCATGAGCCACCCGAGCCACAGCTCGTCGTCGAGCGGGTGTGCGCGGCGCAACGCGGCGGCCGGCTGGGCGACGGCGGTGCTCATGCCACGGCTGCCGCGCGCTTGAGGCCGGTTTCGCGATCAAAGTACTTCAGATCGCGAGTGCGCACCGCGAATTCGTAGCGCTTGCCGGTTTCAACGGATACCGGGATCGTCGACGGCAGGCGCGAAATCACCTTGGCGGAAGGATGCGGCGCCGCAAGCGTGCCATAGATCAATCGATCGGCGCCGAGGTGTTCGATGCGGGTCACCGTGAACGGGAACGGGGTGACCGCGTCTTCGGCACCGAACACCGCATGCGGCAGGAAATGCTCGGGCCGGAACCCGGAAAGCACCCGCTCCGTTTCCATGAGGTTCATCGGCGGACTGCCGATGAAGGTCGCGACGAAGGTGTCCGCAGGGTCGTGATAGACCTCGAGCGGCGCGCCAAGCTGATGGATGCGGCCTCGATTGAGTACTGCGATGCGATCGCCGAGCCCCATCGCCTCGACCTGATCATGCGTCACGTAGATAGTGGTGGTGCCGAGCCGATGCTGGAACTGCTGCAATTCGTCGCGTGCCGACGTACGCAGCTTCGCGTCGAGATTGGACAGCGGTTCGTCGAGCAGGAACACGATCGGGTCGCGCACCACGGCACGCGCGAGCGCGACCCGCTGGCGCTCGCCGCCCGAGAGCTGGCGCGGTTTGCGCGCGAGCAGATGGCCGATGCCGAACATCGACGCCGCCTGCTCGACCTTGGCGGCGATCGCGCGCTTGTGCATGCCGGCCGCCTGCAGCGGAAAGGAGATGTTGCGGTAGACCGAGAGATGCGGATAGAGCGCGTAGCTCTGAAACACCATCGCGATATTGCGCGCGCGCGGCGGCAGCCAGGTGACGACCTTGCCGCCGATCAGCACGTCGCCCGAGCTCGGCGTCTCGAGTCCGGCGAGCATGCGCAACAGAGTCGTCTTGCCGCAGCCCGACGGGCCGAGCAGAACGAGAAACTCGCTCTCGCGCACCATGAGATCGATCCCGTCAACCGCGTTGCCGGAATCGAAACGCTTGGTGAGCGAATGCGTTTCCACCGTGGCCATCGTTAGCTTGCCTTTTCTTTCGTGCGGCGCATGAATCCGCCTGCGCCGTGGCGGCGCAGGGATAGCTCAACGCTGACGGCTCAGACCAATCCTTTTTCGTGCCACTTGGCGAAAATCGCGTGGCATTTCCTGTCGGCTTCCTTGATCGCAGCGTCGATCGGCATGTTGCCCGTGGCGGCTTTTGCGAACATGGTGTTGAGCACCCAGGTATTGAAGATTTCATCGATGGCCGCATTGGCGTAGCCCGGGTAGCCGACGTTTGTCGCCCAGTTCAGCACGCCGTCCAGTGCCTTGTACTTGCCGAGCGGCTTGTGCGGATCGTCCGCCAGCAGTTGCTTGAGGTCCGGTACCGTGCTGGGAAAGCAGGGGAAGTTGTAATATTCGCTGCCCTTGAATCCCTGTTCGAAGTTGTCGATGTAATCGACGAGGAACTTTTTGGCGCCATCGATGTTTTCCGCAAACTTCCAGATCACGTAGCAGTCCATCACGTGCTCCAGTCCGATCGCGCGCACCGCGCCCTTCAGCGCCGGCGTGAGCCCGAGCTGGTCGGAGATCGACAGCTCCTGATCCTCCGCCGCGCGGGTCGTGGAAATCGCGTTGAGCACCACCGATACCTTGCCCGCAAGCAGCGCGCGGTTGTTCGAAGACGGATCCCATGCGAGCACTTCGGGCGTCATCGTCTGCTGATACAACTCCTTGGCGAACTTGACCGCTTCGCGGGTGTGCGCGGAATCGAGGATCACTCTGCCGTGCTCGTTCTGCACCGATCCGCCAAACGCGTAAAGAAGCGTGCGCATCGCCATCGCGGTGTCGAGCTCGGCCGAAAGCCCTATGCCGACGGGAATGTTGCTCTTGCGTTTGATCTTCTTCCCGACGTTCAGCACATCCTCCCAGGTGGTCGGACCCTTCGGCATGCCATGCTCGCTCCACAGATCGATACGGTAGTTAACCGGGTCAGGCACGAAGCTGTCGGAGAAGCCGAAATATTTCTTCGTCTTCGGGTTGTAGGTGCTTTTGACTGCGAGCTCAATCGGCTTGCCGTGCTTTCTCGAGCACTCGTCGTAGATCTCCTTGTGGTCGATCACCTGGGTTTCGTAAGTCGGCGACGGCCACAGGAACATGAACAGATCGTGACCTTTCTGCGCCGAGACTTCGGCCGCGGCGCGCGAATTGATCGCCGGAATACCGACGTGATCGACGATCACCTCGGTGTCGTTCTTCTCGCCCCACTCCTTGGTATAGGTGTTGTCGAACCACTTGTCATAGGCCGGCACGAAGTGGCTCCACTGGAGGATCTTCAGCGTCTTTCCCGCCGCCCGAGACGATCGCGCAAAGACGAACGGCCCGACGCTGGCCGCGAGACCGACCGCGCCTGCGGTGCGGATGAATTTCCGGCGAGCAACGCCGTGGGGATCGTGCGCTTGTTCCGTCGCAATATCGGACTCGGTCCCGGTAGTGCCGCTGTTCTTCGATTCCTCGTTCATGATCCTGCCTCCTCGGTATGCGCCTGTTGACTGGATGCGGCATCAAGCAACGAACTTATCGTTGCGCGATGCAACAACTGTTGGCGCGGCGTAGCCGGGCCGGGGGCAGCGTCAGGCGGCTGTCAGAGGTGTCGAGGCGAACCGGCGCTTCGGCAGGTAACGGTCGGTGCTGCGGCTCTCGGACTCTCGCCGGCAGTCGATACCGCTGCCGACACCGGTTGGCGCCCGACTGTCGTCGCGCGCAGTACCCGTCAGACCGGGAGTTCGGAGTGAAGTTCCGAGTGACGAGCGGAATCTGTCCGCCGACCGTCGTCGCGCATCCGCCGCGCGAGCGCGGAACCTTGTCACGGCCTTCAGCAGCGGAGATACTAGGCCCAGGATTTTCCGTTCGTTCAACGCTACGGAGACGGACATGGACCTCGGACTCAAAGGCAAGCGGGCGGTCATCACGGGTGGCAGCAAGGGGATCGGCCGCGGCATTGCGGAAGCCTTCGCCGCCGAGGGAGCCGATGTTTCGATCTGCGCGCGCAACGCCGACGAAGTGGCCGCCACGGTTGCGGCGCTCAAGGCCCGAGGGGCCAAGGCTTTCGGGCGCGCGCTGGACGTGGCAGACGGCGCGGCATTGACGGACTGGATATCGGCCAGCGCCGCGGAACTGGGCGGCATCGATGCGCTGGTGTGCAACGTGAGCGCGCTCGCGGTCGGCGATTCAACCGAAACCTGGGAGAAGTCGTTTCGCGTCGACATGATGCACAGCGTCAATGCGGTGGCAGCGGCGGTACCGTTCCTCGAAAAATCGAAGTGCGGCTCGATCGCGCTCATCTCGAGCGTGTCCGGTTTCGAGGTGGATTTTGCCGCCGGGTCTTACGGCGCGTTCAAGGCCGCGCTGATTCACTACGCAAAGGGGCTGAGCCGTCAGCTTGTCGGCAAGGGGATCCGCGTCAATTGCGTCTCGCCCGGCAATACCTATTTCGACGGCGGCATCTGGCAGACGATCGAGAAGAACATGCCGGAGCTGTACAGCTCGACGCTCAAGGTCAACCCAACGGGGAAATTCGGAACCCCGGCCGAAGTCGCAAGCGGGGTCGTGTTTCTCGCCAGTCCGGTCGCCAGCCGCATTTCGGGCACCAACCTGGTAATCGACGGCGCGCTCACGGTCGCGGTCTAGGCGAGGAAAGCGAACCATGAACGCACCTAAGCATCACACGATTCACCGCGAACACATTCACCACGGCTGGAACAACGCATTTGCCCCCCGGCTGAAGATCGCCCCCGGCGAGACAGTGCAATTCGAGATCGTCGACGCATCGTCGGGACAGTTGACCCGCACGTCGACCGCGGCCGACCTCGAGAAGCTCGACCTCGCGCGCGTCAATCCGGTGACCGGTCCGGTATACGTCGACGGCGCGAAGCCGGGCGACGCGCTGAAGATCAAGGTTCTGTCGTTTCGTCCCTCGGGCTGGGGCTGGACCGGGAACATCCCGGGCTTCGGTTTGCTCACGGATCAGTTTCCGCAGGCGAAGCTGCACCACTGGAACTACGATCCGGGCCTCGCGCCAGCGATGTACGGTCCCGGCGGCCGCGTGCCGCTGAAGCCGATGTGCGGAACGATCGGGGTTGCGCCTGCCGCGCCGGGGCTGCACAGCATCATTCCGCCGCGCAACGTCGGCGGCAACATGGACATTCGCGACATTGTCGAAGGGGTTGAGCTCTATCTGCCGGTGGAGGTTGACGGGGCGATTTTCTCCGTCGGCGACACGCATGCGGCACAGGGCGACGGCGAGGTGTGCGGCACGGCGATCGAGAGCTCGATCGACGTGGCCCTGGAGTTCGATCTTGTAAAGGGCGCCAATCTGCGCTCGCCCCGGTACGTCACGCCCGGCCCGCTGACCAGGCATTTCGATGCGAAGGGCTACGAGGTGACGACCGGAATCGGCCCTGATCTGATGGCCGGCGCCCGCGCCGCAGTGTCCGAAATGATCGAGCTTCTGAGCCGGCGCTTCGGCTATTCGCCGATCGACGCCTACATGCTGTGCAGCGTGTGCGCGGATCTGCGCATCAGTTCCATCGTCGACGTGCCGAACTGGGTGGTTTCGTTCTATTTTCCGAGAACGGTGCTCGACTAGCCTTCGAAGGCTTTGAGCCCCTCCAGATCGAGCACGGTCACCTTGCCGTAGTCCGCGCGCAGCAGGCGGCTCTCGCCTAGACGTTGCAGCGCCTGGTTGGCGCGCTGGCGCGAAACGCCCGACAGGTAACCGAGCTCTTCCTGCGAGATCATCAGCTCGCGGCCCGAGCCCGGGTACAGGCGCGGGTTGAACAGCGCCGCCAGGCAGCGCGCCACGCGCGCGTCTGGATCGAGCAGGCGGTCGTATTCGATCATGGCGATGAACTGCGCCAGCCGCTCGTTGAGCTGCTCGAGCACGAAGCGGTTGAACCCGATCGAGCTGTCGAGCAGTTGCTCGAAGCTGGCGCGCGGCACGAGCGCCACGCGGCTGTCGCGCAGCGCAACCGCGTCGTAGCGCCACGGGTCCGGGCGCAGCAGGGAGCCTTCGCCGAACCAGCCACCGGCGCGAATGCCGGTGAAGGTCACCGCCTTGCCTTCGGGCGAGACGCTGGAGATCTTGACCAGCCCCTCGATCACGCCGATCCAGTACTCGACCGGCTCGCCCTTGCGGCAGACGTAGCCGCCGGCCGCGACTGTGCGTTCGAGCGTCTCACATTGCACCCGCTCGCGCGCCCGCGGCTCGAGCGCCTGCGGCCATATCGATTGGGCGAGAAATTGGTCTAGGGTTACCATCGGTACAATTGTCGCCGGAAAGACAACCCTGGAATCGAGCAGCGGCTAGACTTTGCTGCTGTGCGGCGTGTCATACTCGTGCAAGTATTGGATACGATCGCGACCGCGGACTTGGGGGGGCCGGCCGAAAGTTCGCTCAATTGGAGGAGGGAGCTCGATGGCAGCGGACATCGCGGCGCTCGACACATTTCCCAAGCTGCTTCTGCACCACGCTGAGGTGCGCGGGGAGCGTCCGGCGATTCGCGAGAAAGACCTGGGCATCTGGCAGACCTGGACCTGGAAGCAGTTCGCCGAGGAGGTGCAGACGCTCGCCTGCGCTCTCGCCGAGCAGGGCCTCAGGCGCGGCGATCACATCGCGCTGGTGGGCGACAACCGGCCGCGCATCTATGCCGCCATGTGCGCCTCGCAGTGCCTGGGGGCCGTTCCGGTGCCGCTGTACCAGGATGCGGTCGCGGCCGAGATGGCCTTCCCGATCCAGAACGCCGATATCGCCCACGCGCTCGTCGAGGATCAGGAGCAGGTCGACAAGCTGCTCGAAATCCTGCCGCAATGCCCGCGGCTCGCGCACATCACCTATGACGATCCGCGCGGCCTGCGCCACTATGCGCAGCCGCAGCTGACGAGCTACGACCGGCTGCGCGAGATCGGGCGCGAGGCCCGGCAGCGCGACCCCGGCTTCATTGGGCGCGAGATCGCCAAGAGCGCGGGCGACGATCCGGCCGCGATGTTCTTCACCTCGGGCACGACCGCGACACCCAAGGGCGTGGTGCTGACGCACCACGCCCTGATCGACCGCGCCCGGGCGGCGGCCGAGATGGAGGGCCTGAACGACCACGACGTGGTGCTCGCCTACCTGCCTCCGGCGTGGATCGGGCAGAACATCTTTTCCTACGCACAACCATTCGCGACCGGATACTGCATCTGCTGCCCCGAGTCGGCCGAGACCGTGATGACCGACATGCGCGAAATCGGTCCCAGCTACTACTTCGCGCCGCCGCGGGTGCTCGAGGCGCTGCTGACGCAGGTGTCGATCCGGATGGAGGACGCGGGGCGGTTCAAGCGGGTCATGTACCGCTATTTCATGGACGTGGCGCAACGCGTCGGCGGCGCGATCCTCGACGCCAGGCAAGTCGGTCCGGGCGACCGGCTGCGCTACGCGCTGGGCGATGTGCTGATCTACGGGCCGCTGCGCAACGTGCTCGGCATGAGCCGGGTACGCGTCGCCTATACGGCCGGGGAGGCGATCGGGCCGGATTTGTTCAAGTTCTACCGCTCGATCGGAATCAACCTGAAGCAGCTCTACGGATCGACCGAGACCTCGGTATTCGTTTGCGTGCAGCCGAACGGTCAGGTCAAGCCCGACACTGTCGGCCCCGCGGTCGCCGGCGTCGAGCTCAAATTCACGCCGCAGCGCGAGCTGCTGATCCGCTCGCCGGGGCTGTTCAAGGAGTATTACAAGAACCCGCAGGCGACCGCTGAGGCCAAAGACCCGGAAGGGTGGTTTCACACCGGCGATGCCGGCTACTTCGACCCCGACGGCCATCTGAAAATCATCGACCGCGTCAAGGACGTCGGCAAGCTCGGGGACGGCACCCTGTTCGCGCCCAAGTACCTCGAGAACAAGCTCAAGTTCTTCCCCTACGTCAAGGAGGCGGTGATATTCGGCGATGGGCGCGACCGGGTGTGCGCCTTCATCAACATCGATATGGAAGCGGTCGGTAACTGGGCCGAGAAGCGAAGCCTCGCCTACACGGGCTACGTCGATCTCGCCTCGCGCGACGAGGTCGGCGAGCTGGTCGGCCAATGCGTCGAGCGGGTAAACGCGGACCTGGCGCAGGATCCGGAGCTTGCCGGCAGCCAGATCCATCGTTTTATCCTGCTGCACAAGGAGTTCGACGCGGACGACGGCGAGCTGACCCGCACGCGCAAGGTGCGGCGCGGTTTCATCGCCGAGAAGTACGCCCCGCTCGTCCAGGCGCTGTACGGCAACGATGCGTCGGTGCACGTGGAAGCGCAGG
>JBOIFB010000013.1:0-22798 GCA_050741415.1 Burkholderiales bacterium
GGCGCGCGTTGCTGCACGGGCATTGCCATCGCAAGGCGCTGGGCGGCCTCGGCCCCGAGCTCGCACTGCTGCGCGCCGCCGGCGTCGACCTGGCGGCGCCCGACACGGGCTGCTGCGGGATGTCGGGTTCGTTCGGTTTCAAGCCGCAGTTCTACGCCGCTTCGCGCCGAATCGCCGAGCTTGCGCTGCTGCCGGCGCTGCGGGCCGCGGGCGAGGAGGCGACGGTGATCGCGGACGGCTTCTCGTGCCGAGAGCAGATCGAGGACTTCGCGGGACGCGAGACGCTGCACTTCGCCGAAGTCCTGGCGCGCGCGCTCAGGGTGCGCTAGATCAAGTCGGCGAGCAGCTCGTAGGATCGGAGGCGGGAGACGTAGTCGCCGGTGATGGTGAGCAGCATCACTTCGTCGGCAGCGTAGCGCTCAGCCAGCGCTGCGATCTCACGCCGGCACTTCTGCGGCCCGCCGATGATCGCGCGCGGACGCATTCCCATGACGTAGCGGCGCTCCTCGTCCGAGTACTCGTGGCGCAGGGCTTCGTCGAGGGTCGGCACCGTCGTATCGAGATTGAGGGCCATGTGCAGCCGGCGCAGATCGATCGAGGCGGCGAGGCGCTCGGCCTCGGCATCGGAGTCGGCGCAGATCGCGAAGGCGCACACCACCGTCTGCGGCTGCGGCTCGCGCGCCGAGGGCCGGTATTGCGCGCGATAGGCGCGCGTGACCGCGTCGCCGCCCTGGGCGTTGATGAAGTGCGCGAATGCGAAGCGCAGCCCCAGCTGCGCCGCGAGCGCGCCGCTGTAGTCCGACGAGCCGAGCAGCCAGACCTGCGGTGCACTCTCGCCTTCGGGCTGCGCCCGCACGCGCTTGAACGGATGATCGTCGGGCAGGCTTCCGTCCAGGTGGCCGACCAGTTCCCAGACTTGCTCGGGGAAATTGCTTGCATCGGGGAAGCGGCCGCCGCCGACCGCCTGCGCGGTGCGCGCGTCGCCGCCCGGCGCGCGGCCGATGCCCAGATCGACCCGCCCCGGATACAGGGCTTCGAGCATCCTGAAGGTCTCCGCCATCTTGAAGGCGCTGTAATAAGGCAGCAGCACGCCGCCGCTGCCGATCCGGATGCGCCCGGTCTCGGCCCCAAGGCGCGCGAGCAGCACCTCCGGGCAGGGATCCGCGAGCGCAGCGATGGCGTGATGCTCGGCGAGCCAGTAACGCTGGTAGCCGAGCGCGTCGGCGCGTCGAGCGAGCGCGAGCGTTTCCTCGATCGCGCGCCGCGCGCCGAGCGTGCCGATGACGGGGGACTGGTCGAGGACCGAAAGCTTCACTGGCGGATCTTAGCTTGGGCAGCTCGCGTCGCCGTTCGGCGACAGCGGAATACGAGCGCGATCAAGCACATCGCGAAAACGCGCCTGCCGGCGTCGCCTGCGGGAGACATTTCGACCCTTTTCCGCCGCAGCACAATTTTTCACAGACGACCCGCAACCCGCTGTGCCGGCGGACTTTATTTGGCG
This sequence comes from Burkholderiales bacterium, assembly GCA_050741415.1. GTDB lineage: Bacteria > Pseudomonadota > Gammaproteobacteria > Burkholderiales > SG8-39 > DAHVFK01. Next base: position 1,502 of record JBOIFB010000013.1, read on the forward strand.
TGGCACGCAGATTGCAGCAAGCGAAATGTCGCAAGTGATTGTGAGCAGCAGCAGCATAGAACGAGCCGAATCGAGACAGGAAATGGAAAGACTCACCGAACGGAGCGCATCATGTTGCAGGACATCAAACAGTTCAAGCAGGACTACCGCGTTCTGATCCAGACGCTGGTCGGGTTCGTGGTCTTGGCGCTGATCATGACGGGCGTTGGCGGCACGGTGTTCCGTATCATCGCGCCCGAAGGCTGGCTGGTGCAGTGGTTCGGCACCGGCGTCACCGCCGCAACCGCCGCGGTGGTCTCATTGCTCGTGATCGCGATGTTGTCGTGGTTCACCCGCGAGTGGGTCTCGGCCTACCAGAAGAACCGCCTCGCGGACGTGCTGATTTATGTATTCGCCGGCGCCGGAGTGGTGTACCTCGCGCAGATCCTGATGCCGCTGCGCTTCTAACGGAGTCTTCCGACAACAACAAAACCCTAGTCCTCGTTTTCTCCCCCCGGGGCTCGCCGGTTCCCCCTATCGGCGGGCCCCATTTTTTTCCTTGCCTGCGCTCCGCCATCCCGCTGCTCGAGCCAGGCGGGCAGCGCCGCGGCGCTCGCCAGGATCGCGTCGTGCGGCGCCTTCTCCAGCCGCGCACGGTCGTGCGCGCCGCTCAGCACGCCGATGTTCGCGCCCACGCCGGCGCGCTCACCCGCCTGCAGGTCGTTGTCGGTGTCGCCGGCGCACAGCACTTCGCGCGCGTCGTCGATGCCCGTCTTTTGCATGGCGCGCAGGATCATGTCGGGTGCGGGCCGCCCTTGCGCCACTTCGTCCGCGCACACGACGGCGTCCACTTTGCCGCTCCAGCCGAGCCGGGCGAGCAAACCGTTGGCTACCTTGCGGTCGAAGCCGGTGCTGAGCGCCACGCGCACGCCGCGCGCGCGCAGCGCGGCGATCGCCGGCTCGATGCCGTCGATCGGCTTTACCCCGTGCTCGGCGAACGAGGCGATCAGCAATTCCTGGAAGCTCGCGTAGACGCGCTCCGGGTCGGCGGCGCTGCCCGCCGCCAGACGCCCGATGACCTCGCGCTTGGCGGCGCCGCGCCAGGCATGCAGCTGGGCGTCGGCGGCCGCGAGGCCGTGGCGCGCGAGCGCCGCCTTGAACACCGCCGGAACGTCGGCGGTGTCGCGTATCACGGTGCCTCCCACGTCGAGCACCGCGAGACGGATGCGCATCAGGACCCGGTCCCGAAGCCTTCGCCTGCCTTGCGGTACTCTTCGCGCGGCGGCGCGAAGATGTCGAGCACCGTCGCGCCCGCGGCGCCGGCGCGAATGCCGTGCGGAACGCCTCCCGGCGTATGCCAGAAATCGCCTGCCGTCATCGGGTGCTCCTCGCCGGCCTGGATGCGCACGCACTCGCCCTCGAGCAGCACGCCCCACTGCTCGTTGGGGTGGCTGTGCACGGTGCCGCTTGCGTTCGGGTCGATGCGGACCACCGACAGCATCACGTGCTCGCCGGGGAATATGCGCGTATTGATTCCCTCCCCGAGCTTGCGCCGGATGCCCTGCTTCACGTTCGCCAGGTTGAATACCCACTGGGCGGCGGTTTGTGCGCTCATTGCAGCCTCCTCCTGAAAATTGTCAGACTGCGATCGGCGCTTTGATAGCGGGATGCGCGTCGTAGCCTTCGAGTGCGAAATCCTCATAGCGGAAGGCAAACAGGTCCTCCCGCGGCGCGAGCCGCATGCGCGGCAAGGGCCGCGGCGCGCGGGCGAGCTGCGCGCGGGCCTGCTCGACGTGGTTCAGATAGAGGTGGACATCGCCCAGCGCGAGCACGAACTCTCCCGGACCGAGTCCGGTGACCTGCGCGATCATCAGAGTCAGCAGCGCGTAAGACGCGATATTGAACGGAACGCCGAGAAACACGTCCGCGCTCCTTTGGTACATCTGGCACGACAGCCTGCCTTCGGCGACGTAGAACTGGAACAGCGCGTGGCACGGCGGCAGGGCCATCCGCTCGACGTCGGCCGGGTTCCATGCCACGACCATGTGGCGGCGCGAGTCGGGGTTGCGGCGGATCGAATCGACGACCTGCCGGATCTGGTCGATCTCGCGCCCGTCGGGGGACTTCCAATGGCGCCATTGATGGCCATATACGGGGCCCAGCTCGCCGCGTGCATCGGCCCATTCGTCCCAGATCGTCACGCCGTGCTCCTGCAGCCACCTGACGTTGGTGTCGCCGCGCAGGAACCACAGCAGCTCGTAGATGATCGACTTGAGGTGCAGCTTCTTGGTGGTGAGCAGAGGAAAACTTTGGTCCAGTGCGAAACGCATCTGGCGCCCGAACAGCGACAGCGTTCCGGTGCCGGTGCGGTCCGATTTGCGCGCCCCGCGCTCGAGCAGCTCGGCGAGCAGGTCGAGATACTGCTGTTCGCCCGGAACGAGGTTCATATCGCTATGTTAGCGAAAAGCTCGCGCGCGCTCTGGTAGCGCTGCGCCGGTTCCTTGGCGAGCAGGCGATCGAGCACCCGCTGGTAGCCGGTCATCGGCGGCGCGAGCTTCGGCCGCTCACCCGTCACGTGCATCCTGAGCAGCGCTCTCTTGTTCGTCGCGTCGTACAGCCTCCTGCGGGTCAGCATCTCGTAGAAAATGACCCCCAAGCTGTAGAGGTCGGAACGCGCGTCCGCGGGCAGGCCGAGGCACTGCTCGGGGCTCAGATAGCGCGCGGTGGCAATCATCTGGCCGTCGCGCGCGAGGGTGCTGTCGGACGCGAGCGAGCGCGCCGTGCCGAAGTCGACGATGACGGGGACGCCGTCGCCGCGGAACAGGATGTTCTGCGGCTTGAGGTCGCGATGCACGATCCCCTGGCGGTGGATCACGTCCAGCGCCTTGGCGATCTGCCCCAGCAGGCGCAGCGCCTGGCGCGGCGCCAGGCCTTCGATGATCTTCGCCCTCAGGTCGCCGCCGGGAAGGTATTCCATCGCGATGTAGGGGTGGCTGCCGGCGAAGCCCTGGTCGTGGATCTGGGCCACGTGCTCGTCGTGGAGGCTGGCGAGAAGCTTGTACTCCTGCACGAAGCGCGCCATGAAGACCGTGTCGTCGCGCAACCGTGCGCCCAGCACCTTCAGCACCAGCGTCTTGCCGTCGTGAACGCGCTCGGCGAGGTAGACCCGGGACGAGCCGCCTTCGCCGATCAGCCGCAGCGCCCGGTATCCGGAGACGATCGGAGGCCCGCTGCGATCCGCGTGCGCGTCGCGCAGGGCGGCAAGCTTGACCGTGATGGTCCGCTCGCGCCTGCGCCCCGACGCGCCGTGGTCGATCTCGGCGTGCTCGCTCATTCCGTCGACCACGGCCTGCGCCAGCCGGGCGGCCTGCAGTCCCTCGCGCAGCAGGAAGTCCGACGCCCCGGCCTTGATCGCCTTGACCGCCAGGCTCTCGCCCCCCTGGTCGCTCAGCAACAACAGCGGCGGCGACTTGGGGTCCCTGCAGATCTCGGTCACCATCGCGATCGGCGCGTCTTCCCAGCTCCACGCCGACAGCAGCACCGCGGAGTACTCGCCGTGGGCGATCGCCTCGCGCGGGCTACCCTGGGAATCGGGCTCCCATTCGTTTATTTCTGCGTCCGGCCAGCGCTCGCGCAGCAACGCCGCGAGCGCCGCGCGGGGTTCGCGTGCCTCGTCGACGACTAAAAAACGCATTGCGCATTGTGCCAATCCGGGCCGGGCTCGCCAAGGGCGTCGTAGAATGACAGGCCCCGCCATGAAGCTTGAGCCGCAAGACCTGGACAAGATCTCCGCGCTGACGCTTGCGCACTACGACCAGCATGCGCAGGATTTCTGGCAAGGCACGCGCGGGCACGACGTGGGGCAGAACATCGCTGCGCTGCTGCGTCACATCGGCGGCGAGCCGCCGTTCACGATCCTCGAGCTGGGCTGCGGTCCGGGGCGCGACCTGAAAGTTTTCACCGAACTCGGCCACGTGGCGATAGGCCTCGACGGCGCCCCGCGCTTCGTACACATGGCGCGCGAGTACAGCAGCTGCGAAGTGTGGCAGCAGGATCTTCTTGCGCTCGACCTGCCTGCGGCGCGCTTTGACGGCGTGTACGCCAACGCCGTGCTGTTTCACGTCCCGAACCAGGAGCTGCCGCGGGTGCTATCCGAACTTCGCATCGCGCTCAAGCCGGGCGGCGTGCTGTTCAGCTCCAACCCTCGCGGCAACAACGAGGAGGGCTGGAATCGCGGGCGCTACGGCGCGTACCACGACCTGGAGTCGTGGCGCGGCTATATGACGGACGCCAAATTCGCGGAGCTCGAGCACTACTACCGCCCACCGGGGCTGCCGCGGGCGCAGCAGCCATGGCTGGCGAGCGTCTGGCGCAGAAACTGAACGCGAAGGGAATCCAATGAGCGATAGGCTGAAGAACAAGGCGGCGCTGGTGCTCGGCGCTGGGTCGGTGGGCGACGGGGTCGGCAACGGGCGCGCGATCTGCGTGCTGATCGCGCGCGAAGGGGCCAGGCTGGTCGGTGCGGACGTGAACCTCGCCGCGGCCGAGGAGACCGCGCGCCTGGTGAAGGCCGAAGGCGCGACGATGACGGCGCTCGCGGCGGACGTCACTCGCGAGCACGACCTCAGGCGCGCGGTGGACGAGACGCTCGCGCGGCACGGGCGGATCGACATCCTGGTCAACAACGTCGGCGGCAGCATCCCCGGCGGGCCGGAGGAGATCGAGCCGGACGCGTGGCGCGCGCAGTTCGAGTTCAACCTGCACTACGTCTACCAGTCGATCCGCATGGTGGCGCCGCTGATGGCGAAGCAGGGTAGCGGGTCGATCGTCAACCTGTCCTCGATCGCGGGCTTGCGCCATCTCGGCAACGACCTCGCGGCTTACGCGGCGTCCAAGGCCGGATTGCAGCATTTCTCGCGCGTGGCGGCTGTGCGCTACACGCCCAGGGGCGTGCGGATCAACACCGTGATTCCCGGTCTGATGAACACTCCGCTTGTCGCCGCGCGGCTGGCGAAGTCGCAGGGCGGCGACGCGACGGCGCTGATCGCCAAGCGCAACGCGCGCACGCCGACCGGCAGGATGGGCGACGCGTGGGACGTCGCGTGGGCGGCGGTGTACCTCGCTTCGGAGGAGGCGAAGTTCGTCACGGCGGCCGAGATTGTGGTCGACGGCGGACTGAGCGCAACCCTTCGCGGCGACTAGCAAGGGAGAAAGCGAAGCAATGGACCTCAATCTGAAGGGGCGCCGAGCGCTCGTCACCGGTTCGACCGCGGGGATCGGCTACGCGATCGCCAAGGGCCTCGCGGCCGAAGGCTCACGCGTTACGCTCATCGGGCGAACCCAGGCATCGGTCGACGCTGCGCTCGCGCGGCTGCGCAAGGACTCGCCTGGCGCGCAGGCCGAGGGCATCGCCTCCGATTGCGCGAGCGCGGCGGGAGCGGAGCGAGTCTTCGCGCGGGTGCCGGAGTGCGACATCCTGATCAACAACCTCGGCATCTACGAGCGCAAGGCGTTCTTCGACATATCGGACGCCGAGTGGCAGCGCCTGTTCGACGCGAACGTGATGAGTGGGATCCGCTTCGCGCGCCGCTACGCGCAGGCCATGGCCGGGCGCGGCTGGGGGCGGGTGATCTTCGTCTCCAGCGAGTCGGCGCTCAACATCCCCAAGGAGATGATCCACTACGGGATGACCAAGACGGCGCAGCTCGCCGTCTCGCGCGGCCTCGCGATGGAGCTCGCCGGCACGGGAGTCACGGTGAACGCGCTGCTGCCCGGCCCGACCCGCACCGAGACCACCGACCGGTTGCGCGCCGAGCGCGCCATGGCCGCGGGCAAGACGGTGGAGCAGATCGAGCGCGAGTTCTTCATCAATTTCCGCCCCACCTCGCTGCTCAAGCGCTTCACCTCGGCCGAGGAGGTGGCCAACCTGGCCGTCTACCTGTGCGGCGAGGGGGCCTCGGCCACTACCGGCGCCGCGCTGCGGGTCGACGGCGGCACGGTCAACCAGATCATGTAGCGGACCGCCGCGCCGACTTGGGCCGGAACGCCTCGACCACCTCTGCGCGGGTCTCGATGTAGGGCCCGCCGATCAGGTCGACGCAGTACGGCACGGCGGCGAAGATGCCGTGCACCAGCGGCTTGCCGGAGGCATCCTTGAGTCCCTCGAGAGTCTGCTTGATCGACTTCGGCTGGCCCGGCAGATTGATGATCAGGGAGTGCCCGCGGATCACTGCGACCTGGCGCGAGAGGATCGCGGTCGGCACGAATTGCAGGCTGATCTGGCGCATCTGCTCGCCGAAGCCCGGCATGACCTTGTCCGCGACCGCGAGTGTCGCCTCGGGTGTGACGTCGCGCAGCGCGGGCCCGGTGCCGCCCGTGGTGAGCACCAGGTGGCAGCCGCGCTCATCGACCAGTTCCCTGAGCGTCGTCTCGATCACCGCTTGTTCGTCCGCGATCAGGCGCGTCTCGTCGCGCCAGACCGGGGACGCGATCGCCGCGTTCAGCCAGTCCTTGAGCGCCGGAATGCCTTCGTCCTTGTATACGCCCTTGGAGGCGCGGTCGCTGACCGAAACGAGGCCGATGACGAGCTCGGTATCCATGCGACTATTTTACGGCGTAGAAGTCGATCCATACCGCATTTGCGAGCCGCTCGCCGCTGCCGACGCAGACCGTGCGGTTGAGCCAGGCGTAGCGCACGTCGCCGGTTTCGAACCACGGCGTGGTACGCATGTAGTACAGCCCCGGGTCCACCGCCTCGCCCGCCGCCAGGCGCGCGACCACTTCCGGCGGACCGTGGCGGTAGCCCCGGTTGCGCACGTATACCAGGGCGCTGTCATCCGTCTCGATGGTGTAGCGCGCGTCAAGATAGGCCACGCCGTCGGGACGCACGATCTGCCAGTCCGCGCCGCCCGGCAGCACTCGGCCGGACAATCGCGGTCCCGACACCGCGCCGCCCGTGATCGGAATGATGCGGCGCCGGCCCTGTGGTCCGTCGCCGAGCTCCTGCGCCGGCGCGAGGGTGATCTTGGCGCTGAACAGCGATTCGAATTCCAGCACGGGTTGCACGATGGTCAGGGTTCGTCGGCCTCGCGCAGTACGCGGAAAAGCTCGCGGAAGGCGCGCGGCGGGCGACCCTCCTTCTGTTCGCGGCGCGCGTTGCGGATCAGTGCGCGCAGCACCTGCAGGTCGGCGGCCTGGTGCTCGTGCGCGAACTCGGTCAGGGCCTCGTCGTCTTCCAGCAGGCGGCTGCGCAGCTGCTCCAGGCGCCTGTGGCGCGCCGACTCCGCGGCCGAGCGGCCCTCGATCCGATCGAGCTCGGCCCGAATCGGCTCCGGGTCGAGGTCGCGCATCAGGCGCCCGATATACTGCAGCTGGCGGCGCTTGCCTTCGCGGCTTGTGATGCGCTGCGCTTCGGCAATCGCCTGCGCGAGCGTGCCGGGCAGGGAGATCGATGCAAGCGATCCGCCGGGCAGGGCGACCAGCGCCGCGCCGAGCGCCTGCAGCTCGTGCATTGCCTGCTTCTTGCGCGTCTTGCTCGGAATCTCGTCCTGCATCGCGCTGCTATCATAGCGCGCCATGACAAGCAGCCATCGCTTCACCTACAGCGCCGCGCAGCTGCAGGAGTTCGCCGCCGCGATCGTCGGGCACGCAAAGCGGCTGGGCGCGAGCGCCTGCGAGTGCGATGTCTCCGAGGGCCGCGGCCTGTCGGTAACCGTACGCAAGGGTGCGGTCGAGACCATCGAGCACAACCGGGACAAAGGCATCGGCGTCACGGTTTTCCTCGGCGAGCGCCCGCACGCACGCCGTGGCCATGCCAGCACCTCCGACTTTTCGCCCGCGGCGCTCGAGCAGACAGTGAGCGCTGCGCTTGCGATTGCGCGCCACACCGCGCAGGACGACTGCGCCGGCCTGCCGGAGCCCGCGCTGTTGGCACGCGAGTTTCCCGACCTGGATCTGTTCCATCCCTGGGACCTCGAGACCGAAGAAGCGATCGGGATCGCGCAACGTTGCGAGGCGGCGGCGTTCGCACTTTCGAAGAAGCTCAGCAACTCCGAGGGTGCATCGCTGTCGACACAGCACTCGCAGTTCATGTTCGCCAACAGCCTGGGCTTCATGAGAGGCTTTCCCACCTCGCGCCATTCGCTGTGGTGCTCGGTGATCGCCGAGGACAAGGGGTTGATGCAGCGCGACGACTGGTACAGCGCGCACCGCGTCGCGTCGCGGCTGGCCGATCCCGAGGCGCTCGGACGCTATGCCGGCGAGCGAGCGCTCGCGCGCCTCGGCGCGCGCAAGATTGCCACCCGAAAGGTACCGGTGCTTTTCGAAGCGCCGATCGCGACCCAGCTGATCGGCTCCTTCGTCGGTGCGGCGAGCGGCGGCAGCCTCTACCGCAAGGCCTCGTTCCTGGTCGATTCGCTCGGCAAGCAGGTGTTCTCGCCCGTCGTCAGCATCGACGAGCGGCCGCACGAGCCGCAGGCGCTCGCCAGCTCGCCGTTCGACGAGGAAGGCGTGGCCACCCGGCCCCGCAGCGTGGTGCGCGAAGGGATGCTCGAGGCCTACTTCCTGGGCTGCTACTCGGCCCGCAAGCTGGGCATGCAGAGCACGGGCAGCGCGGGCGGGAGCCACAATCTCGTGGTACGCCAGAGCAAGATGCCGGGTCCGGATTTCGCCGGCATGCTGCGGTTGATGGACCGCGGACTGCTGGTGACCGAGCTGATGGGCCACGGGGTGAATCTGATCACCGGCGACTACTCGCGCGGCGCGGCGGGCTATTGGGTCGAGGCCGGCGAGATCCGCTTTCCGGTCGAGGAGATCACAATCGCCGGGAACCTGCGCGACATGCTGCGCGGCGTAGTCGCCGTTGGCAGCGACGTGGTGGTGCGCGGCGCGCGCCGTTCGGGGTCGATTCTGGTCGACAACATGACCGTTGCGGGCGACTGAGCATGAGGTTATTACCTTGAAGTACACTTAAGGCCCGATGCCTGCCACCGTCGCCATCGAAATCGTCTCGGACGTGATCTGCCCCTGGTGCTTCATCGGCAAGCGGCGCCTGGAGAAGGCGCTTGCCCTGCTCGGTGACGAGGTCGAGGTGGAGGTCGCCTGGCTGCCGTTCCAGCTCAATCCGGGAATGCCCGCCGAAGGCATCGCGCGCGCCGATTACCGCCGCGCCAAATTCGGCGAAGAGCGCTCGCGCGAGCTCGATGCGCGGGTCGCCGCGGAAGCCGCCGGCGAGGGTCTCGCGTTCGCGCTCGAGCGCCAGGCGCGCACTCCGAACACTTTCGCCGCGCACCAGCTGATCGAGCTGGCGCAGGAGCAGGGCGCGGGCGAGGCGGTGGTCGAGGCGCTGTTTGGCGCCTACTTCGAACAGGCGCGCGACATCGGGGACCGCGGCGTGCTGAGCGGGATCGCCGCCGAGTGCGGCGTTCGGGCCGACGCACTTGAAGCGCGCTGGGGCGCTGAAGCCGACCGACGACGGCTGGCGCAGCTGGAAGAGCAAATGAAAGCGCTGGGAATATCTGGCGTGCCGACCTTCATCTTCGGGCGCAGGCTCGCGGTATCGGGCGCCCAAGCGCCCGAGGCCCTGGCGGCGGCGATACGCGAGGCGGCCGTTCCCGCCTAGGTGAAATCCAGGCGGGTGTCGAGCAGAACGCCGTAAATCTCGATCGACTCGCGGCGCGCGAGCTGCAGCGGCGGCAGCTCGTTCGCCTCCAGCTCTGAATTCGAGCCTGAGAGCGCGTCCATCACCGCAGCGGACAGGACGAATTCTCCGGCCCGGGCGCGATGCAGCAGCCGCTCCGCAATGCTTACGCAATCGCCGAACGCCACAAATTGAGCGGCGCCGTCCGGACCCGCCATGCCGAATACCGTGTCGCCCAAGTGCATTCCCACCGCCACTGCGGTCATCAGCCCGTACTCGCGCTGCCAGGATTCGGCGATGGCGCCGAACTCGCGCTGAATCCGCTGCGCGGCGGCCACCGCCTGGCGCGCCTGTTCGGATGCCGCACCGCGGCGAAACACCGCGGTAAGGGTGTCGTTGCGCACGCCGAATGCCTCTCCGCCGCTCGCTTCCACGGCGTCGGCTACCAGGGCGAAAAATCCGCTCGCAAGGTCGAGCACCTTCTGCGGCTCGAGCATCTCCGACATGCGGGTGAAGTTGCGCAGCTCGGCGAACAGGACGATCGCGGGGCTGCGTTCCGTGACAACGCCCCTGCGTTCGGTCAGCGCGGACATCTCGATGCCTCCCATCGTTTGCCTCTCTTACGGTGCTGCGCGACCATCATAGGACCGCGCAAAAACCGCATTCGAGGAACAATTCCCTGCTCCGTCCCATCCGGTGATGAATGGCGCCGCGAGCCCGACAGGCGGGGGCCGCGTGAATCTCGGTCATCCGTAGAGCACGAACAGGCACGCCGCGACGACTACCAGGGCGCCGGCGGCGAAGAATGCCAGGCTGGAGCTCGATAGCGTGGGCATGTCGGGATCGGGCGGCACCGCCTCGGGAAGATGCTCTTCGTGCTCCTGGTTCTCCTCGTGTGCCGCTCCTGCATTCGCCCCGGCGACCTTGTCGTTGAAGGCCTGAAAGAAGTCGTTCGCGATCTTCTTCGCCGCGGCATCGACCAGGCGCGAGCCGATCTGTGCCAGCTTGCCCCCCACGCTCGCCTTGACGCTGTATGCCAGCCGCGTGCTCTCGCCATCGGGCGCAAGGCGCACCTGCGCACCGCCCTTGCCGAAGCCGGCCGCGCCGCCCTGGCCTTCGAACGCGATCGAATAAGAATTCGGCGGATCGAGGTCGGACAGCCTCAGCTTGCCCTTGAACTTCGCGCTCACCGGTCCGACGCGCGCCACCATCAGCACCAGGTATTCGTTGTCGCCGGACTTCTCTATCGAATCGCAGCCGGGAACGCAGGCCTTCAGGATCGCCGGATCGTTCAGCGCTTCCCAAGTGTGCTGCTGCGACGCGCGAATCAGCTGCTCGCCGGTCATCTCCATGCGCATCTCTCCTGACGAGTTCGGATAAGCGGCCGGTTCAGCGTATGCGCCAGATCGACCAGACTCTTGAGATTATGCACCGGCAGGAACAGGTCCACATGAGGCAGCATTGCGCGCACGCCGGCCGGGCGCGCCTCGAACTGATCGTAGCGCAGCAGCGGATTGAGCCACACCAGGTAGCGGGAGGACTTCGCCAACCGGTCCATCTCGTCCGACAGGCCTTCGCCTGCTTCGCGGTCGAGGCCGTCCGAAACCAGCAGTACGCATGCGTTCTGCCCCAGCACGCGGCGCCCCCAGCGCCAGTTGAACTCGTGCAGGCACATTCCGATCCGGGTGCCTCCGGACCAGTCCTTGATCGCGTCGGCGACCTTGGCCATCGCGACGTCGACGTCGCGATGGCGCAGTTGGCGCGTGACGTTGGTGAGCCTGGTGCCGAACACGAATACCGAGACCCGGTCGCGGTCGTTGGTGATCGCGTGCAGGAAGTGCAGGAACATGCGTGCGTAGGGGTTCATCGAGCCCGAGATGTCGCACAGCACTATCAGCGGAGGGTGCTCCCTGCCGGGCGCGCTGCGTACGAGCGGGATCACGTCGCCTCCCTCGCGCAGGCTTTCGCGCAAGCTCGCGCGCAGGTCGACGCGCCGGCCGCGCACGCTCGGCGCATGGCGCCGGGTGCGTATCTCGGGCAGCGGCAGGCGCAGCTGGGCGATCATCTTTTTCGCCTCCGCCAGCTCGGCCGCGGACATGGTGTCGAAATCCATGCGCTGCAGGACTTCGCTGGTCGAAAAGGTGAGCGTGGCGTCGAGCTCGATCTCCTGCTCCTCGCGCTCGCGCGGCTCGTGCTTCTGCTGCCCGAACAGCGCGTCGGTCAGGCGCTGCGACTGCTGCTCCTCGTCCTTGCCGATGCGGCCGTAGGTCTTGGGCAGCAGCAGCCGCATCATCTTTTCCATCAGCTTCGGGTCGCGCCAGAAAATGCGGAACGCCTGGTCGAAGACCGGGCGCTGTTCCTCTCGCGAAAGCAGCACGCTGGACATGGTCCAGTACCAGTCGTCGCGGCGCGCGGCGCCGGCCATCTCGAGTGCGCGCACGCAGTCGATCACTCTGTCGGGGCCGATGCGCAGCCCGGCGGCGCGCAGCAGGCGCGCGAAGTGCATTACGTTCTCCGCCAGGCGGCCCGCGCCGGGGCCCGCCGCGTCGATCTCGAGGCCGGGCAGCATCTCAAGCCTTGGCCTGCGCCGCGGCGGCGGCAGAGAGCGCAGACTCGCGCGCCAGCTGCTCGACCTCGCGCGATGCGATGACGCGGTTCTCGTTCACGAACAGCTCATGATTGCGCTCGACCTCGTCCAGCCGGTAGATGTAGTTGACCATCAATCCCGCGGAACGCGCAATCCCGTTGTCGGAGGCGTCGCCAAGCCAGTTGATGCGCTCCAGGCGCGCGCCGTTTCCGAGGTGAAAGCGTGCCACCGGGTCCAGCGGCTGGCTGCCCTGCTTGGCATGCAGAAGGTAGTAGGCGCTCAGTTGCTGCAGCAGCACGGGCAGCGGGTCGGACCGCTTTGCCTGCTGCCATCCCGGTTGCGCCAGCGCCTCGATTCCGGTGACGTGCTGGCGCTCGACCCACTTCCTGAATCCGGGTAGCGGCGACAGGGTGGCGAAACTGCGCAGCTGCGGCAGCTCGCGCTGCAGCTCGACCGCGACCTGCTTGATCAGGAAGTTGCCGAAAGAGATCCCGCGCAGGCCATCCTGGCAGTTGGTGATGGAGTAGAACACTGCGCAGCGGGCCTCGCCCGGGTCGTCGACGGGCGCATCCACGTCCAGCAGCGGCTGCACCCCGCTCGACATGCTGCGCGCGAGCGCGACTTCGATGAAGATCAACGGTTCGTCGGGCAGCGCGGGGTGAAAGAAGGCGAAGCAGCGCCGGTCCGCCTCGAGCCGCCGGTGAAGGTCGGGCCAGCCCTTGATCTCGTGCACCGCCTCGTACGCGATCAGCTTCTCCAGCACCATGGCGGAGGTACGCCAGTCGATGCGCTCCAGAACGAGAAAACCGCGATTGAACCAGGAGCGCAGCAGGTGCAGCAGGTCGGAATCGATCGCGGCCCACTCGGGGTGAGCGCGCAGCCCTTCGAGCAGCTGCCGCCGCAGCTCGACGATCGCGGCCGTCCCGCCGGGGGCCATGTTCAGGCGCCGCAACAGCTCCTGGCGCGGCGGTTCGGCTGCGTCCTGCAGGCGGATCAACGTCGCGGGGCTCGGGTCGCGGCGGTAGGCGTCGGCGGCCTTGCCGACGCGCTCCGGTTCCGGGGAGAAGTCCCGCGCCAGAGCGTCGTAGAACGCTTCGCGTTCCCCGGCCCCGAGCGCAAGGCAGGCTTGCATGACGTCGCGCGCCAACGCGGTGCCGGCGGCTTCGCTGCGCACCGAGAGCAGCGCGCGGCACAGCGCGAGCGCCTTGCGTGCGCCGGCGCCTCCGGTGGCGCGCTCGGCTGCGGCCCCCAGCAGCCGGCCGAGCAGGGTCGGGACGCGCATCACAGCGGGCTCAGGTCGTGGCCGCGGCCTTGGATTCGGCGACCAGGCGCGTGGCCTCCTCGCCGGCGATTTTCTCGATGTCGTCCTGGTACTTGAGCAGCACGCCGAGCGTGTTGTTGACCGTTTCCGGGTCGAGGGCGATGCGGTCGAGCGCAACGAGGCAGTTCGCCCAGTCGATCGTCTCGGCCACCCCGGGCAGCTTGAACAGCTCGACGCCGCGCAGACGCTGAACGAACGACACCACTTCCCTGGACAGGCCGGCCGATGCTTTCGGCGCCTTGCGCCTGAGGATCTCGAGCTCGCGCACGGCGTCGGGATAGTCGACCCAGTGGTAGAAGCAGCGACGCTTTACGGCGTCGTGGATTTCGCGCGTGCGGTTCGAGGTGATGACTACGATCGGCGGCTCGGTCGCGCGCAGCGTCCCGGTCTCGGGGATCGAGATCTGCCACTCCGACAACACCTCGAGCAGATAGGCCTCGAACGGCTCGTCGGTGCGATCGAGCTCGTCGATCAGCAGCACGGGCGCATTGCCGGGCTTGCCTTCGAGCGCGCGTGCGAGCGGACGCTTGACCAGGAAGCGCTCGGAGAAGATGTCCTGCGCGAGCTTTTCCTTGGATTTCTCGCCCGCGGCTTCGGCCAGCCGGATTTCGATCATCTGGCGCGAGTAGTTCCACTCGTAGGCCGCCTGCGCGATGTCCAGACCTTCGTAGCATTGCAGCCGGATCAGCTCGCGTCCGAGCGCCTGCGCGATCACCTTCGCGATCTCGGTTTTGCCGACGCCGGCTTCGCCCTCGAGAAACAGCGGGCGCTGCATCGCGAGCGCCAGGTAGAGCGCGGTGGCGAGGCTGCGCTCAGCGACGTAGTCGGACGAGGTCAGCAGCTCCTGGGTTTCGTCGATGGATTTCGGCAACGGGCGAGGCATGGCGGGGTTACTTGAGCGCCGCCTCGACTGCGCGTTTGGCCATCACGCCGACCAGATGGGCGCGGTATTCGGCGCTCGCGTGCAGATCGCTGTTGAGGCCGTCCGCCTTGAGTTTCACGCCGGCGACGGATTCAGGCGAGAACTTTGCGCCGAGCGCCTTTTCCATTTCGCTCTGGCGGAACACGCTCGGTCCGGCGCCGGTCACCGCAACGCGCACGCCGCTGCCGGTATCGGCGATAAAGACGCCGACGATCGCGAAGCGCGAGGCCGGGTTTTTGAACTTCACGTACGCGGCGCGCTTCGGCACTGGAAACGAGACCTGGGTGATGATCTCGCCCGGCTGAAGCGTGGTTTCGAACATGCCCTTGAAGAACTTGTCCGCCTCGATCTTTCTCTTGTTCGTGACCACGGTCGCGCCCAGCCCGAGCACCGCCGCCGGGTAGTCCGCCGCCGGGTCGTTGTTGGCGAGCGATCCTCCGATCGTGCCCAGGTTGCGAACCTGGCGATCTCCGATCAGCTCGGCGAGCGCGGCGAGGGCGGGAATCGCCTTTTTCACCTCGGCCGAGGCAGCGACCTCGGCGTGGCGCGTCATCGCGCCCACGGTGACGGTCTTGCCGTCGGACTTGATGCCGCGCAGCTCGGCGATGGTGTTCAGGTCGACGAGATCGGTCGGCGCGGCGAGGCGCAACTTCATCGCCTGCACCAGGCTCTGGCCCCCTGCGAGCAGTTTGACGTCCGCGCTCTTGCCGGCAAGCCCGGAGGCGTCGCCGAGCGACGAGGGGCGGTGGTAGTTGAATGCGTGCATGGAGTTCTCCTTTGTTCCTTATTACGCTGCTTTGCGGTTGGCGCGAATCGCCTGCCACACCGTCTCGGCAGTGGCGGGCATCGCCAGGTCCTTGATCCCGAGCGCGTCGGTGATCGCGTTGATCACCGCGGGCGGGGCGCCGATCGCGCCGGCCTCTCCGCAACCCTTGACCCCGAGCGGATTGTGCGTGCACAGCGTTTCCCGCGTGTCGAGCTGATACGAGGGCACGTCGTCCGCGCGCGGAATGCAGTAATCGCCGAATGAGCCCGTGAGCAGCTGTCCGCTCTCCGGGTCGTAGCGGCAGTTCTCGGTCAGCGCCTGGCCGATGCCATGCGTGATGCCGCCGTGCACCTGGCCGTCCACGATCATCGGGTTGATGATCCTGCCGAAGTCGTCCACGGCCGAGAAGGCGACGATCCTCGTGACGCCGGTGTCCGGGTCGATCTCCACTTCGCACACATAGCTGCCCGACGGGTAAGTGAAGTTGGTAGGGTCGTAGAACGCGTTCTCGTTCAACCCCGGCTCGAGCTTGTCCAGCGGATAGTTGTGCGGCACGTAGGCCGCGAACGCCACTTCGCCGAATGTCTTTTGCTTGTCGGTGCCGGCGACCTTGAACACGCCGCGATCGAACTCGATGTCGCTTTCGCTCGCTTCCAGCAAGTGCGCGGCGATCTTCTTGCCCTTGTTCACGACCTTGTCGAGCGCCTTGACGATCGCGCTGCCGCCGACCGCGAGGGAGCGCGAGCCGTAGGTGCCCATACCGAACAACACCTTGGAGGTGTCGCCGTGCACGATATCGACATTTTCCACCGGCATGCCGAGCCTGTCGGCCACGACCTGGGCAAAAGTCGTCTCGTGTCCCTGGCCATGCGAGTGCGAGCCGGTGAAAACCGTCACGCTGCCGGTCGGGTGGACGCGGACCTCGCCCGCCTCGTATAAGCCGGCGCGTGCGCCGAGGGCGCCGGCGACGTTCGACGGCGCGAGGCCGCAGGCTTCGATGTAGGTCGCATACCCCAGGCCGCGCAGCCTACCGCGCTTGGCGGATTCCTCCTTTCGCTTGGGGAAGCCGGCCACGTCGGCCATCTTCATCACCGCGTCGAGCGTTGCGTCGTAGTTGCCGCTGTCGTACGTCAGCGCGACCGGCGTCTGGTAGGGGAAGGTCCTGATGAAGTTGCGCCGGCGGATCTCGGCCGGATCGAGCTTCATTTCCCGCGCCGCGGTCTCGACCAGCCGCTCGACCACGTAGGCCGCTTCGGGTCGTCCCGCGCCGCGCAACGCATCCACCGGCGCGGTGTGCGTGAACACGCCCGTCACCTCGACGTAGATCGCAGGCGTCGTGTACTGGCCCGCGAGCAGCGTTCCGTACAGATAAGTCGGGACGGAGGAGCCGAAGGTGGAGAGGTAGGAACCCAGGTTCGCAGCGGTGTGGACCCGCATGGCGAGGAACTTGCCGTCCTTGTCCATGGCCAGTTCGGCCGCCGTGTGGTGGTCGCGCCCGTGCGCATCGGAGACGAACGACTCGCTGCGCTCCGCGGTCCACTTCACCGGACGGCCGAGTTGGCGCGAGGCCCAGGTCACCGCCACGTCCTCGGCGTAGAGGAAAATCTTCGAACCGAAGCCTCCGCCCACGTCGGGCGCCACCACGCGCACCTTGTGCTCGGGCAGGCCAAGCACGAAGGCGGTCATCAGCAGGCGCTCGACGTGCGGATTCTGGTTGGCGACGTAGAGCGTGTAGCTGTCGTCGGCGCGGGAGTAGCTCCCGTTCGCGGAGCGCGGTTCGATCGCGTTGGGGATCAGGCGGTTGTTGACGATGTCCAGCTTCGTCACGTGCGCGGCCTTGGCAAAGGCGGCGTCGACCGCGGCCTTATCGCCCAGCGCCCAGACGTAGCACTTGTTGTCGGGCGCGATGTCGTGCACCGCGGGCGCGCCCTTTTGCGTCGCCTTGGACGCGTCGACCACCGCCGGCAGCACTTCGTAGTCGACTTCGACCAGTTCGGCCGCGTCGCGCGCCGCGTTCTGGCTCTCGGCGATGACCACCGCGACGTGGTCGCCTACGTAGCGCACTTTGCCCTGCGCGAGCGGCGGATGCGGCGGCTCCTTCATCGGCTGGCCGTCGGTGCTCATGATCAGCCAGCCGCAGGGCAGCCCTCCGACCTTCGCCGCGGCCAGATCCTCGCCGGTGTATACGGCGAGCACGCCCGGCGCCTTGAGCGCTTTGTCCTTCCTGATCGATTTGACCTTGGCGTGTGCGTGCGGCGAGCGCACGAAAGCGGCGTAGGTCTGGCGCGGCAGTACGATGTCATCGGTGTACTGACCTGCGCCGGTCAGGAAGCGGTAGTCCTCTTTGCGCTCGACTCGAGCGCCGATCAATGAAGCGGCCATGGCTTGGCCTCCTTTATCCTGCGTTGATTACCTTGCGGCGGCCATGGCCTTGGAGCCGGCCATGATCGCCTTGACGATGTTGTGGTAGCCGGTGCAGCGGCACAGGTTGCCCTCGAGCGACTCGCGTACCTCCTTCTCGCTCGCGCCGGGATGATTCTTGGCGAAGTCGATCGCGTTCATCACCATTCCGGGGGTGCAGAAGCCGCACTGCAGGCCGTGATGTTCCTTGAACGCGGCCTGCATCGGATGCAGCGCGCCGTCCGCCATGGCCACGCCTTCGATGGTCAGGATGTCCGTCCCCTCGGCCTGCATCGCGAGCATCGAGCACGACTTCACCGCTTTGCCGTTCATCTGCACCGTGCATGCGCCGCACTGGGCGGTATCGCAGCCGACGTGAGTGCCGGTCAGGCGCAGCTGCTCGCGAATGAACGTCACCAGCAGAGTGCGCGCCTCGAGCTCGGCCGAAACTGGTTTGCCGTTGACCTTCATGGATACTTTCACTGCCATGTTGCCTCCTTCGGGATAGGTTCTCGAGTGCCCGGGAATCGCCCGGCCGGCGTTCCTTCGGAGCGGTTTATGCGGCTGGGACGGGACCGGAGCGTGACTGACAGACGCGCACATCGTAACGAAGCACCCTGGGAGCCGCAATGTTGCACTGCGGGATGAGTGTTTGCGTCCATGTCAGCAGGACGACAGTCGCGCTTAAGGATCCGGCAAGGCGGGCGGAATACCGTACTTGCTTCCACCAACTAGCGGATCAACCATGACCTTTGCCCAAGTCCAGCCTGTGAACCAGACGCCCGGGGTCGCGCGCCCCGGCGCAATGCCGTCGGTGCGGCTGTTGATCGTGGAGGACGACACCTCGCTCGCCACGGGACTGATGCGTGCGCTGTCGAATGAAGGCTACGACGTCACCGCGGCCGTCAACGGCGAGGAGGCGCTCGAGCGCGTCCGCAGCGAGCCTTACGATCTGCTGGTGCTCGACATCGGCTTGCCGGGCATAGACGGTTTCGAGGTGCTGCGCCGCCTGCGCGCCGGCGGCTACGCGCTGCCGGTGCTCATACTCACCGCGCGCGACGCGGTAGACGACCGGGTGCGGGGCCTCGATCTCGGCGCCGACGATTACATGCCGAAGCCGTTCGCGCTGCCAGAGCTCGCGGCTCGCGTGCGCGCGCTCGGTCGGCGCGGCCGCGGTCAGGTCGGGCCGCGCATCGTGCACGGCCCGCTGGTGCTCGACACGGCGGCGCGCCGCGCCTGGCTCAATGGCGAGCCGCTCGAGATGGCCGCGCGGGAATGGTCGGTGCTGCAGGTGCTGCTCGAGCGAGTCGAGCGCACCGTCTCCAAGGAAGCCATCATCGAAGCGGTTGCCGGCCTGAGCGACGATCTGTCGCTGAACGCGATCGAGGTGTACGTCTCGCGCCTGCGCGCCAAGCTCGAGCCCGCGGGGATCCGAATCCGCACCGTGCGCGGCTTCGGCTACATGCTGCTGGAGCACCACCAGCGCAACGCGGGGTGATGCACGGGAGCGTGGCAAAATAGCGGCCCTGCGGCCGCTTTGCCTTCGCTCCGCCATGCGCATTATCATTGTTGAAGACGACGCCGCGCTCGCGCGCGGTGTCGCGCGCATCCTCGAATCCGAAGGCTACGCGGTGGATGTCGTGGCCCGCGGCGAGCAAGCAATCCTCGCCGCCGAGCAGGAGCGCTTCGACCTGGTGATACTCGACGTTGGACTGCCGGGCATGGACGGCTTCGAGGTGCTGCGCCGGTTGCGCGGTCAGGCCGAGCGAGTTCCCGTCCTGTTGCTGACCGCGCGCGACGCGGTGGACGACCGGGTGCATGGCCTCGACCTCGGCGCGGACGACTATGTCGCAAAGCCGTTCGCCGTGTCCGAGCTCGCGGCGCGGGTGCGGGCCCTGATTCGCCGCAGCCAGGCCCAGGCCGGGCCCAAGGTGTTGCACGGTCCGCTGCTGCTCGACACAGTGGCGCGGCGCGCATTCCTCAATGGCAAGCCGCTCGAGCTGGCGGGGCGCGAATGGGCGGTGCTCGAAGTGCTGCTCGCGAAAGTGGAGCGCGTGGTATCGAAGGAGGCCATCATCCAGGCGGTGGCGAACTGGGGCGAGGAGCTGTCGCTGAACGCAATCGAGGTCTACGTCTCGCGCCTGCGCGCCAAGCTCGAACCGGCGGGAATTCGCATCCGCACGGTGCGCGGCTTCGGCTACATGCTCGAGGAGCACAAGGCTGGCTGAGATGACGGCGCACAGCCTGCGTGGCCAGCTCCTGCGGCAGCTGCTGCCGCCGGTGGCCGCGCTGCTTGCGCTCGCGACGGTGATCGCGTACTTCCCGAGCATCGAGCCGGCCACCGCGGCCTACGACCAGGCGCTGATCGACGTCGGGTT
Source organism: Burkholderiales bacterium (assembly GCA_050741415.1). GTDB lineage: Bacteria > Pseudomonadota > Gammaproteobacteria > Burkholderiales > SG8-39 > DAHVFK01. The sequence goes on from JBOIFB010000013.1 coordinate 21,492, forward strand.
GGCGCTCGGCGACCGGATCCAGATCGAGGGCGGCAGGTACTCGCTCGATCTGCCGCGCGCGGCCGAGCGCATGCTGCGCACCGACCGTTATGATTCAATCTACTTCCATGTCGCTGCGCCCGACGGCCGGCATATCGCGGGCGACGAGGGAATGCCGCCGCCGCCGCCCGACGAGACGCCGCAGGATCACGTCATCACCTATGACGGCATGTACGCCGGCAAGGACGTACGCGTGGCCGCGGTACTGGTGCCGTGCGACGGCCAGCGCTGCATGGTGCAGGTGGCCGAGACGACCTACAAGCGGCAGCGCCTGCTGCGCTACATCGTGCTTTCGAGCCTCGTACCGACGGTACTGATCGCGCTCGCAACGCTGCTGATCGTGTGGTTCGGGGTCAAGCGCGGGCTCGAGTCGCTCGATCTGCTTTCCGAGGAGATCAAGCAGCGCTCGCCGCGCGACCTGCGTCCGGTCGAGGCCGCGGCCGCGCCGGAGGAGGCGAGGCCGCTGGTGGCTGCGCTGAACGCGCTGCTCAAGGAAGTGGCGCAGGCGAACCAGAATCAGCAGCGCTTCCTCGCCAACGCGGCGCACCAGCTGCGCACACCCCTTGCCGGGCTTCAGGCGCACACCGAGCTGGCGCTCGCGCAGCCCGTTCCGGAGGGTTGCCGCGCCGAGCTCGAGCAGGTGCATCTTGCGACCGTGCGCACCGCGCGCCTCGCCAACCAGCTGCTCGCGCTGGCGCGCGCGGAGCCGGGCGGGGGCCTTGCCGCGGGCCTGGTTCCGATGGACCTCAGGCAGGTGGTGAAGGGTGCCGCCGACGAATGGGTGCATCGCGCGATGGCGCGCGACCTCGACCTTGGCTTCGATCTGGCCGAGGCGCGCGTTCTCGGCGACGCTTTCCTGCTGCGCGAAGCGCTGGCGAACCTGGTGCACAACAGCCTCGAGCACACCAACGCCGGCGGGCACGTCACCGTGCGCACCGCGCTGCGCGTCGAGGACGGCCACCCGCTGCTCGAGGTCGAGGACGAGGGCAGCGGGATCCCTCCCGCCGAGCGAGAGCGGGTGCTGGAACGCTTCTACCGGGTGCCCGGCACCTCCGGCACCGGCAGCGGGCTGGGGCTGGCGATCGTGCGCGAGATCGCCGGCCTGCACGGGGCCGAAGTCGAGATCGGCGAACCCCACGCGGGCGGCCGCGGCTGCCGGGTAAGCTTGATTTTTCCTCCGGCGGCGCAACGATAAAGGCATAAAATACCTCTATAGGCTGACTGCCGGAGGCACACGTGGACAGCGTCGACATCGAAGTACTGCGTAG
>JBOIFB010000014.1:0-22273 GCA_050741415.1 Burkholderiales bacterium
CAAGTACACGGTGTGGAACGTCGCGCATGCCTACGGCAAGACGGCGACCTTCATGCCCAAGCCGGTCGTGGGCGATAACGGCTCGGGGATGCATGTGCACCAGTCGGTGTGGAAGGGAGGTCAGAACCTGTTCGCCGGCAACGGCTACGCGGGACTGTCGGAGTTCGCGCTGTTCTACATCGGCGGCATCATCAAGCACGCGCGCGCGCTCAATGCGATCACCAATCCGGGCACGAACTCCTACAAGCGCCTGGTGCCGGGCTTCGAAGCGCCGATCAATCTGGCGTACTCGGCGCGCAACCGTTCGGCCGCTTGCCGCATCCCGCACGTGCCCAGCCCCAAGGGCCGGCGCGTCGAAGTGCGTTTCCCTGATCCGACCGCGAACGCCTACCTCGCGTTCGCAGCCATGCTGATGGCGGGCCTGGACGGGGTGCAGAACAAGACCCACCCGGGCGATCCGATCGACAAGAATCTTTACGATCTGCCGCCCGAGGAGCGCAAGAAGGTGCCGAACGTGTGCGCCTCGCTGGAGGAAGCGCTGGCCCATCTCGAAAAGGACCACGCTTTCATGACCAAGGGCGGCGTGTTCGATGACGATCTGATCGAGGCTTACATCGAGCTCAAGCGCGAGGAGGTACAGCGCTTCCGCATGACCACGCATCCGGTCGAATTCGACATGTACTACAGCTCGTAATTGGGATTGCGAGAAGTCGCTTTGGTGGCATAGACTTAGAGCGTCCACCTAACGCGGCTTCTCGATGATGTTTCGCAACACGGCGCTCGCGCTGCTGGCGCTCGGCTTCACGGCCGCCGCGGCGCATGCAGACATGTATCGATGCGAAATCCCGGGCTCCAACAGTCCGCTGTACACCAACGATGCGCGCGACACGCAGGGTAAGAAATGCACCGTGCTGAGTCGCGAAATCAGCGTCGTGCCGGCGCAGCCCAGAAACGCCGCCAGGCCGTCGTCGCAGGGATTTCCCAGCGAGTCGTCCGCCGCGCGCGCCTCGGCCAAGGAGCGCCAGCAAGCTATCCTGGAGAAGGAGCTTGCGCGCGAAGAGGACATGCTCGAAAAAGCGCAAAAAGCGCTCGACGAACAGGAGGCGGTGCGCTCCGGCAACGAGCGGAATTACGCCAGAGTGCTGGAGCGGTTGCAGCCCTACAAGGACAACGTCGAGCTGCACCAGCAGAACATCGATGCGTTGAGACGCGAGCTGAGCAACCTGTACCGGTGATTGCCGGCGGAGCGGCGCGGTGAGCACCGGATTGGCGGGTCTCGACCTGCTCGCCACTGCGGTCGTGGCGCTCGACGAGAGATACGTCGTGCGCTTTGCGAACCCGGCGGCCGAGAACCTGCTCGACACCGGCGCTCGGTCGATGATCGGCCAGGCCTTTGCCGGATTGTTCGACGAGAAAGTCTCGGTCGAGCGCGCGCTGGCCGAGGCCCTCAAGACGCATTGGGAGTACACGGCCCAGATGATTACGTACGGGCGCCCCGGGCACGCGCCGCTGCCCTTGTCCTGCGTCGTGACCCGAATCGACGCCGCCGGGCTGCAGCTGCTGGTCGAATTGCGCCCGATCGAGCAGCAACTTCGCCTGGCGCGCGAGGAGCGGATGGCGTCCGAGCAGCAGGCCAACCGCGAGCTGATCCGCAATCTGGCGCACGAGATCAGGAACCCGCTCGGCGGGCTGCGCGGATCCGCGCAATTGCTCGAGCGCGAGCTCGACCAGCCCGGTCTGAAGGAATACACCCAGGTGATCATCAAGGAGGCCGACCGCCTGCACGCGCTGATGGACCGGCTGCTGACGCCGCACCGCGCGCCGCGCGTCGCCCCGGTCAACGTCCACGAGGTGCTCGAACGGGTGCGCAGCCTGATCCTTGCCGAGTTCTCCTCGGGGGTCATGATTGCGCGCGACTACGATCCCAGCGTGCCGGACGTCGTGGGCGACAATGAGCAGCTCATCCAAGTGGTACTCAACATTGCGCGCAACGCCGCGCAAGCGCTCACTTCCCGGGAGGTCAACGCCGGAAAAGGAGGGGCGATTACGTTCAGGACCCGTGCGATACGTCAGGTCACACTGGTGCGGAGCCGCTATCGGCTGGCGCTGGAACTGCAAATCATGGACGATGGCCCCGGGGTGGCGGAGAACATCCGGGACCGGATCTTCAATCCCCTGGTGTCGGGGCGCGAGGGCGGCAGCGGGCTGGGCCTGTCGTTGGCGCAGACCTACGTCCAGTATCACCGTGGCGTGATCGAGTGCGACAGCCGGCCCGGCCGAACTGTGTTCACGATCCTGCTACCCCTGGCCTGATCCTTGCGAGAGCCTTCGGACAAATGAAGCCAGTGTGGATCGTCGACGACGATCGCTCCATCCGTTGGGTATTCGAGAAGGCGTTGACGCGCGAGGGCATCGCGCACACCTCGTTCGGCTCCGCGCGGGAAGCGCTCGACGCCTTGCGCGAGGGCGCGCCGCAGGTCCTGATTTCGGACATCCGCATGGCCGGCCCCTCGGGCCTGGAGCTGCTGCAAAGCGTTAAGCAGCAGCACCCGGAGGTTCCGGTCATCGTGATGACCGCCTATTCCGATCTCGAGTCCGCGGTCGCCGCGTTCCAGGGCGGTGCTTACGAATATCTTCCCAAGCCGTTCGACCTCGACCAGGCCGTGGAGTTGATCCGGCGCGCGCTCGAGGAGAGCCGGCGCGAGAGCGCGGCGCTCGAGCCGGACGCGGCCGTGCCGGAGATCCTCGGTCAGGCGCCGGCGATGCAGGAGGTGTTCAGGGCGATCGGGCGCCTCGCGCAATCAAGCGCGACAGTGCTGATCACCGGCGAGTCGGGCAGCGGCAAGGAGCTCGTGGCGCGCGCTTTGCACCGGCACGGCACGCGCGCCGCAAAACCGTTCGTGGCGATCAACACGGCAGCGATGCCCAAGGATCTGCTCGAATCGGAGCTGTTCGGCCATGAACGGGGTTCCTTCACCGGCGCGCAGCAGCAACGCCGCGGGAGATTCGAGCAGGCCGAAGGGGGCAGTTTGTTCCTGGACGAGATCGGCGACATGCCGGCCGAGCTGCAGACCCGGCTGCTGCGCGTGCTTTCCGACGGCAGCTTCTACCGGGTCGGCGGGCACCAGCAGATCACGGCAGACGTGCGCATCATCGCCGCCACCCACCAGAACCTCGAGACGCGAGTGCGCGAGGGCAGCTTCCGCGAGGATCTGTACCACCGGCTCAACGTGATCCGGATCCGCATGCCGGCGCTGCGCGAGCGGCGCGAGGATATTGCGCTGCTGGCACGACACTTTCTGGCGCACAGCGCGAAGCAGCTGGGAGTGGAGTCCAAGCGCCTGACGCAGGCGGTGGTCGAAAATCTCGGACGGTTCGACTTTCCGGGCAACGTGCGCCAGCTCGAGAACTTGTGCCACTGGCTGACCGTCATGGCGCCCGGGCAGGCGATCGAGCTCGGCGACCTGCCGGCGGAAATCCGCGCTCAACCCGATCCGGACGCGAAAGCCGGCTGGCTCGAGGCGCTGGCAGAGGAAGTGGAGCGGCGGCTGGCACGCGGCGAGAGCGGAATTCTCGACGCGCTCGGCAGGCAGTTCGAGCGCTCGCTGATCGCGAGCGCGCTCGCGCACAGCGGCGGGCGGCGCATCGAGGCGGCCAATCTGCTCGGCATGGGCCGCAACACCATCACGCGCAAGATCCAGGAGCTCGGCATCGACGACGCCGGCGAGGCCGAGAAGTAGGGCGCAGCCTACTTCTTTGCGCGCCGATTGAGCTCCAGCCGCGCGTCGACCAGGGCGACGATCTCGTCGATTGCGTCCGATTGCATGCCCTTTTGCGCCGCGATGGTCTTCACCAGCAGATCGACGCGCTCGATATTGGGCGCGCCGCCGTACAGTGCGCGCGCCGCGGACGAAGGGCTTGTGAGCCCCTGGGCGGCTGCGGCGTACTTCTCGAACGGCACCAGATCCTTCTCTTTGGCCCCGAGCGACATGCACAGGCGCACCACCCAGTCGTAAACCGCGCGTGCCGCGCCCAAATCGCCATGCACCGCTTCCCGGATCGGTCGCATGCTGTCCTTCGTGACGCAGCGATAATTGCCGGCCATCAGCATTGCCCATTTCGCCAGCGGAACGAAGACCGAGTCGTGCACTTTGAGCTTGACGGGCAATTCGATCCTCTCCGTGCCGGTGTCGAAGCGCGCCGCTTCGATTCCGGACTCGAGCTGGCGCAGCATCGCGGTATGCGCATCCGAGCCGAAGCGCGCGCACTTGAAATTGGTCGGCAGCCTGACCTGCAGCACGTTGACCTTTTCCTCGGGCGGACGAAACGCCTGCGGATCGGGGCTGCATAATGTGACCAAAGCGGGGTCGAAGCCGGACCAGGCCGCGGCATCGGTGTAGCAGCCCTTGCATGCCTCGGCCGAAACGCCGGGAATGCGCGCCAGATAGGGCAGCGGCGGCATGTTCATGATCGACATGCAGGGCAGCTTTGCTTTCGCGATCGCCTGCAGCAGCTCGCGCACGCCCGGGGAACCGTACTGAGGCTCCTGCATCGCCAGCGCCACCAGTTCATGCTCGGCCGGCCGGATCGCGCCGGGTACGTCCGCAGACAACTTGCCCGGCAGTTTGCGCGAGTCGACCTCGACCAGTCCTTCCCGGCCTTTGACCGGCAGACGCACCCGGGTGCCTTCGCGATTGATCAACTCGGCCTCTGCCGGCAGGCACACGAGCTTGACCGTGTGCCCGGCCAGCAGCAGCTTGGTTGCCAGAAGCGATCCGTACGACGCGCCGAAAATCAGAATCCGATGCGTGTTTGCCATGGATGTCTCCTGTCGCGCAGTGCGTCTATTCCGTATGGTGAAATTTCAACCCGCCAATTGGAAGAGCGTACTCCTGTCCACCGCCGATTTCATGTTGCGACGCGGCATCCGGGTGCATAAAATGCGCCCATGCCAAGCTCTAATCGACTCCCTCAAGGCGTTTCGGTTTCAGCGTCGATCAGCGCTGAATTTGCGAAAATTTTGACCCCCGATGCGCTCGCGTTCGTCGCCAAGCTGGAGCGAGCGTTCGCACAACGCCGCCAGGACCTGCTGGCTCGCCGGGCCGCGCGGCAAAAGGCGTTCGACGCGGGGACGCTACCCGATTTCCTGCCCGAATCGGCCAAGGTGCGCGATTCCGAGTGGACCATCGCGCCGCAGCCGGCCGACATGCAGGACCGCCGGGTCGAGATCACCGGCCCGACGGACCGCAAGATGGTGATCAACGCGCTCAATTCGGGCGCCTCGACCTTCATGGCCGACTTCGAGGACGCCAACTGCCCGACCTGGTTCAACATGATCGACGGGCAGGTCAACCTGCGCGACGCGGTGCGCCGCACGATCACGCTCGAGCAAGGCGACAAGAGCTACCGGTTGAACACGAAGACCGCCGTCCTGATCCCGCGCCCGCGCGGCTGGCACCTGGACGAAAAGCACGTGAGCGTAGACGGCAAACCGGTTTCGGGCGGCATCTTCGATTTCGCGCTTTACTTCTTCCACAACGCGAAAGAGCTGCTCGCACGCGGTAGCGGGCCTTACTTCTACCTGCCGAAGATGGAGTCGCACCTGGAGGCGCGGCTGTGGAACGACATCTTCGTCATGGCGCAGGGTGAGCTCGGCCTCAAGTACGGTTCGGTCAAGGCCACCGCGCTGATCGAGACGGTGCTTGCCGCGTTCGAGATGGACGAGATCCTGTGGGAGCTGAAGGATCATTCCGCCGGGCTCAATATCGGCCGCTGGGATTACATTTTTTCCTGCATCAAGAAATTCCGCTCGAATCCGGATTTCTGCCTCGCCGACCGGGCGCAGGTGACGATGACCGCACCGTTCATGCGCGCCTATGCGCTGCTGCTGGTGAAGACCTGCCACCGGCGCGGCGCACCCGCGATGGGCGGCATGGCGGCGCAGATCCCGATCAAGAACGATCCGCGGGCCAACGAGGCTGCGCTGGAGAAAGTGCGCCAGGACAAGCTGCGCGAGGTGACTGACGGCTGCGACGGCACCTGGGTTGCGCATCCGGGACTGGTGCCGGTGGCAAAGCAGGTGTTCGATCAGCACATGCCCGAGCCGAATCAGACCTTCAAGCAGCGCCCGGATGTCTCCGTCTCGGCCAAAGATCTGCTCGATTTTCGCCCCGAATCGCCGATCACTGAGGCCGGCCTGCGCAACAACATCAACGTCGGAATCCAGTACCTTGGTGCCTGGCTCGCGGGCAATGGCTGCGTTCCGGTGTTCAATCTGATGGAGGACGCGGCGACGGCGGAGATTTCGCGCTCCCAGATCTGGCAGTGGATCCGCAGCGGGAAGGGCAAGCTGGACGACGGGCGCAAGGTGACCAAAGAGCTGTTCAGGACGCTGCATGCCGATGAGCTGCCGAAGGTCAGGGCGTATCTTGGCGAGGAGGCCTACGGCGCCGGGAAGTACGAGGAGGGCGCGAAGCTGTTCGAGCGCATCACGACCGACGACGACTACGTCGAGTTCCTCACGCTCCCGGCGTACGATCTGATCGACTAAGCGATTTCGGCGACGACCGGGGTGTGGTCGGAGGGCCGCTCCAGGCGGCGCGGCGCCTTGTCGATGGCGCAGGCCGTGCAGGCCGAGGCCAGCTCAGGCGAGAGCAGGATGTGATCGATGCGCAGGCCCGCGTTGCGCCGGAACCCCATCATGCGGTAGTCCCACCACGAGAATGATTTCTCCGGCTGCTCGAACAGGCGAAAGCTGTCGTTGAGTCCCAGGTCGAGCAGCGCACCGAACGCCGAGCGCTCCGCTTCGGACACGAGCACCTGCCCTTCCCAGGCCTTGGGGTCGTGCACGTCGCGGTCCTCGGGCGCGACGTTCAGGTCCCCGAGCACCGCCAGTCGCGGATGGCGCGCGAGTTCGTCGGCGAGCCAGTCCCTGAGGGCGGCGTACCAACGCAGCTTGTATTCGTACTTCTCGCTGCCGACCGCATGTCCGTTCGGCGCGTAAAGGCAGACGATACGCGTGCCGCCGACCGTGGCGGCAATGACGCGCTTCTGCTCGTCCGCGAACCCCGGGATGCCGGCCGAGACGTCCACGAGCGTGGCCACGGCGAGGATCGCGACTCCGTTGTAGGTCTTCTGTCCGCAGTACGACGCGTTGTAGCCCGCCGCTTCGAGCTCGGCGGCCGGGAACTTGCCGTCTTCGAGCTTGGTTTCCTGCAGGCAGACGACCTCGGGCCCGGTCTGCGCGAGCCAGTCCGTGAGCTGCGCGAGGCGCACCCTGAGCGAGTTGACGTTCCAGGTCGCGAGCTTCATGCCGCGACCGCGTTTACTGTTTCTGCTCGCTGCTGAAGTGCGGTGCGTAGGGGCCGAGGGGCTGTTGCGCCTCCTCGACCGGGGGGCGAGGTTTGCCTCCCTGGGCCGGCGCCGAAGGCGCGGTCTGGGCACGCGGCGGCAGCGCGCCGAGCTCCGGATAGCCACCGATGTCGAGCGCGCTGTCGAAGGCGCTCTGCGCGAAACCCTTCTGCACCATGCTGCCGACCGTCAGCGTCGGAACCTCTCGCGCGCCCGAGACGCGCTCGAGCTCGGCGTTGGATTCCGTGTTCCACACCACGACTTCTTTGAACGGAACGCCGCGCCGGTTCAGCGCCGCGCGCGCCTGGCTGCAGGGATCCTTGCACGAGGGCGAGGTGTAGAGCGTGACGGGTGCATCCTTGATCGCCTTCGTCAGCGCGAACGGCAGCTCGCCGGTTTCCACCACGCTGCCCTTGAAGCTCTTCTTTTCCACTTCCCGCGCGGTCGGCGGCGGTGGCGTGTCGGTGACGTGCACACCCCCGGAGGAGTCGGTCCAGCGATACAGCTGCTGCGCAGACGCCGCGCCCGGCGCCAACGCCAGGCACAGGGCGATTGCGGCGGCCGCGTACCTCATGCGGAAATCATACCATTGTGACGCAGCAGGGCATCGACCTTCGGATCGCGGCCGCGGAAGGCGCGGAACGACTCCGCCGCGGGGCGCGCCCCGCCCACGGCGAGCACTTCGTCGCGGAAGCGCGCACCGGTGGCCGCGTCGAGCACGCCGTTTTCCTCGAACAGGCTGTAGGCGTCGGCCGAAAGCACTTCGGCCCACTTGTAGCTGTAGTAGCCCGCCGCGTAACCGCCGCCGAAAATATGCGAGAAGTTGTTGGGGAAACGGTTGTAGGCGGGCGGCTTCAGCAGCGCGACCTTGGTCCGTACTTCTTCGAGCAGCGTGAGCGCCGTGCGCCCGCGGTCAGGCTCGAAATCGAAGTGCAGATGCATGTCGAACAGCGCGAACTCGATCTGCCGCAGGGTGGCGAGGCCGGAATGGAAGTTCTTGGCCGCCAGCATCTTGTCGAACAGCGCGTGCGGCAAGCCGGCGCCGGTATCGACATTGCGCGTCATGCGCGACAGCACTTCCCACTCCCAGCAGAAATTCTCCATGAACTGGCTGGGCAGCTCGACCGCATCCCATTCGACGCCGTTGATGCCCGAGACGCCGAGGTCCTCGCCGCGGGTCAGCAGATGGTGCAGGCAGTGGCCGAACTCGTGGAACAAGGTGATCACCTCGTCGTGGGTGAACAACGCAGGCCGGTTCCCGATCGGGCGCGAGAAATTGCAATTGAGATAGGCGACCGGCGTCTGCAATCCTTTAAGCGTGCGGCGCCGCCCGATGGCGTCGTCCATCCAGGCTCCGCCGCGCTTGGTGTCGCGTGCGTACAGATCGGTGTAGAACTGGCCGATCAGGGCGCCGCCCGCGCCGCGGATGTCGAAGAATCGCACGTCCGAATGCCACGCCGGCGCCGCGCTCGGCGCAATGCGCACGCCGTACAGAGTCTCGACCAAGCGGAACAGGCCGGCGATGACGGCGTCCTCCGGAAAGTACTGCTTCACCTCGTTGTCGGAGAAGGCGTAGCGCCGCGCACGCAGCTTTTCCGAGGCGAAGGCGAGATCCCAGGCCTCGAGCCGCTCGAGGCCGAGCTCGCCGCGCGCGAATTCGCGCAGTTCCTGCACATCGCGCTCCGCGGATGGGCGCGCGCGCCGGGCCAGGTCTTCGAGGAACCCGAGCACCTGCTCGGGCGTGTCGGCCATCTTCGGCACCAGCGACACCTCGGCGAAATTGGCGTACCCGAGCAGGTGCGCTTCTTCGCGCCGCAGTTCGAGGATGCGCGCGATGAGCGGCGCGTTGTCCCATTCGGGCCGGCCGAACTCGGAGGCGCGCGTGACGCTCTCGCGGTACAGGGCTTCGCGCAGCGCGCGGTCCTCGGCGTATTGCATCAACGGCAGGTAGGAGGGTGCGTGCAGGGTGAACTTCCAGCCATTGCGGCCGTCCTTCTGCGCCGCTTCGCGCGCGGCGGCGAGCAGATCCTCGTGCAGCCCCGCCACGCGCGCCGGGTCCTCGATCACGATCGAGTAGGCGTTGGTTGCATCCAGCACGTTTTCGGCGAATTTCGCCCCGAGCTGAGCGAGCTCGTCCTGAATTGCGCCGAAGCGGGCCTTCTTGTCCGGCGCGAGCTCGGCGCCGCCGAGACGGAAGTCGCGCAGCGAATTCCGCACCTGGCGCTTGCGCGCCGGGGAGAAGTCTGCAAATGCGACCGAATCGCGCAGCGCGCGATAGCGGCGGAACAGCCGCTCGTCCTGCCCCAATTCGGTCCAGTACTGGGTTAGCTTCGGCAGGTTCGCGTTGTAGGCGTCGCGCAGGGCCGGGCCGTCGAGTACGCCGTGCAGGTGCGCGACCTGCCCCCATGCGCGCGCGATGTGCTCGTTCGCGTCCTCGAGCGGGGTCACAAAGGCATCCCAGGTGCAAGGCACGCCGGCGCCGCGCGCAGCCGCGGCGCGACCCTGCGCGAGCAGCTGATCCATCGCCGGAGCAACGTGCTCCGGCCTGAGTTCCGCGAAGCGCGGCAGCCCGTCGAAATCAAGCAGTGGATTCATTTTGCGTTCATTTGCAGTGCGCTGTGCACCGTGTTTACGATCAGCATGGCAACCGTCATCGGTCCGACTCCGCCCGGCACCGGCGAGATCAGTCCCGCGACTTCCCGCACCGTGCCGAAATCGACGTCGCCCGCAAGCTTGCCGTCGGACAGGCGGTTGGTGCCGACGTCGATCACGCAGGCACCCGGTTTCACCATATCTGCGGTGATCAGGCCCGGGCGCCCAGCGGCGGCCACCAGCACGTCCGCGCGTCGCGTAGTTTCGGCCAAGGCGGGCGTCTTGGAGTGGCAGATGGTGACGGTAGCGTCTTTTTGCAATAGCAGCAGCGCGAGCGGCTTGCCGACCACGTTCGAGCGGCCGACCACCACCGCGTGCCGGCCGGCGAGGGGTACGCGTTCGTGCTCGAGCATGCGCATGATCCCGGCCGGGGTGCAGGGAACGAAACCGGGCCGGCCGGCGGCGAGCGCGCCCAGGCTTTCGAGGCTGAAGCCGTCCACGTCCTTCGCGGGCGAGACCGCATCGAGAATGCGCGACACGTCGAGCCCTTGCGGCAACGGCAGCTGCACCAGGATGCCGTGCACGCCGCGATCATCGTTCAGGCCTTCGAGACGGCTTACTACGGTCGCCTCGGGAATGTCGTGCGCATATTCGTGCAGCTCCCAATGCACCCCGGCCTGCTCGCAGGCGCGGCCTTTGTTCCTGACGTACACGCGGGAGGCAGGGTCGTCGCCGACGAGCACCACGGCGAGGCCCGGGCGGATGCCGCGCGCGGCCAGCGCGTGGATCGATGGCGCGATTGATGCGCGGACCGTAGCGGCGAGCGATCTACCGTCGATGACCTTGGCGCTCATTGTGGGGCGGCGTGGAAGGGCGGGCAGTCTAACATCGGGCGCCGGAGCGCGGTTTTGCGCATACCAGTACGAAGTTTTACAATACGCAATACGCATTTGAGGCGCCGACGCACGCGTATCAGGCTTGAACGCGTCCGACTGCGCTCACGCGCTCACGAGGCGCGCCCGACGCACAAAGCCACGAGCTTGGAGGGAGCATGTCCGCCGTTCCGCAGCTGCCTGCCGCAAACGATCCCGACGAGCTGGAAACCAGGGAGTGGCTCGAGGCCCTCGAGGCGGTGCTCGAGCGCGAGGGTCCGGAGCGGGCGCATTACCTGCTCGAGCAGCTGGTTGAAAAGGCGCGCCGCTCGGGCGCCTACATTCCCTTCTCGGCCACCACCGCGTACATCAATACCATTCCGCCGCATCTGGAGGAGCGCTCACCGGGCGATCACGCGCTCGAGGAGCGCATCCGCTCCTACTGCCGCTGGAACGCGATGGTCATGGTCGCGCGCGCGAACAAGAACGACGACGAACTGGGCGGCCACATCGCAAGCTTCGCTTCGGTCGGTACCTTGTTCGGGCAGGGTTTCAACCATTTCTGGCACGCTCCTTCCGACGCGCATGGCGGCGATCTGATCTACCTCCAGGGCCATTCCTCGCCCGGGATCTACGCCCGCGCGCTGCTCGAAGGCCGCCTGAGCGAAGAGCAGATGCTCAACTTCAGGCGCGAGGTCGACGGCAAGGGCATTCCTTCCTATCCGCACCCGTGGCTGATGCCGGAGTTCTGGCAGTTCCCGACCGTGTCGATGGGCCTGGGGCCGATCCAGGCCATCTACATGGCGCGCTATCTGAAGTACCTGCACGCGCGCGGAATGGCGAACACCGCGAACCGCAAGGTATGGTGTTTCTGCGGCGATGGCGAGATGGACGAACCCGAATCGCTGGGCGCGATCGGGATGGCGGTGCGCGAGAAGCTCGACAATCTCATCTTCATCGTCAACTGCAATCTGCAGCGGCTCGACGGGCCGGTGCGTGGCAACGGCAAGATCGTCCAGGAGCTCGAAGCCGACTTTCGCGGCGCCGGCTGGAATGTGATCAAGCTCATCTGGGGCTCCTACTGGGACCCGCTGCTGGCGCGCGACAAGGACGGGTTGCTGCTGCGCCTGATGCAGGAGACGCTCGACGGCGAGTATCAGAACTACAAGGCCAACGACGGCGCGTTCGTGCGCAAGAATTTTTTCGGCAAGTATCCGCAGCTGCTGGAGATGGTGTCGCGCATGACCGACGAGGACATCTGGCGCCTGAACCGCGGCGGCCACGATCCGCACAAGATCTACGCCGCCTACGCGGCGGCGGTGAAGCACAAGGACCAGCCGACGGTGATCATCGCCAAGACGATCAAGGGCTACGGCCTGGGCAAGCAGGGCCAGGCGAAGAACCCCACCCATCAGCTGAAAAAAGTCGACGTCGAGACGATCCGCGGCATGCGCGACCGGATGAACATCCCGATCCCGGATGACCAGCTCGAGAAACTGCCGTTCTACATCCCGGCGCCCGATTCGCCGGAGATGAAGTACCTGCACGCGCGGCGCCAGGCGTTGGGCGGCTACCTGCCGCAGCGGCGCACCAAGGCGGACTCGCCGCCGCCGGTGCCCGCGCTCGCGACGTTCGAGCCCGTGCTCAAGGGTTCAGAGGGGCGCGAGATCTCGACCACCATGGCGTTCGTGCGCATCCTGACCGCTCTGCTGCGCGACAAGGCGCTCGCCAAGCACGTGGTACCGATCGTGCCCGATGAGGCGCGCACCTTCGGCATGGAAGGTCTGTTCCGCCAGCTCGGCATCTACGCGGCCGAAGGCCAGAAGTACGAGCCGGTCGACCGCGATCAGCTGATGTACTACCGCGAAGACAAGTCGGGCCAGATCCTGGAGGAGGGGATCACCGAGGCCGGCGCGTTCTCTTCCTGGATTGCGGCCGCCACCTCGTACAGCCATTCGAATCTGGCGATGGCGCCGTTCTACATCTATTACTCGATGTTCGGCTTCCAGCGCTTCGGCGACCTGGCGTGGGCCGCCGGCGACCAGCGCTGCAGGGGATTCCTGCTGGGCGGCACCGCAGGGCGCACTACGCTGAACGGCGAGGGGCTGCAGCATGAGGACGGGCACTCACACGTGCTGTTCTCGGTCATCCCCAACTGTGTGTGCTACGACCCGACCTACGGCTACGAGCTGGCGGTGATCATCCATGACGGCCTGCGCCGCATGCTGACCGAGCAGGAAGACGTGTTCTACTACATCACGGTGATGAACGAGAACTACGAGCACCCGGCGCTGCCCGAGGGCGCCGAGCAGGGTGTCTTGAAGGGCATGTACCTGCTGCGCGAATCCAAGTCCAAGGCCAAGGCGCGGGTGCAGCTGATGGGCTCGGGAACCATTCTGCGCGAGGTGCTGGCCGCGGCCGAGCTGCTCGAGCAGGACTGGGGCGTGGCGGCGGATGTCTGGAGCGCGACCAGTTTCACCGAGCTGCGGCGCGACGGGCTCGCGGCGGAGCGCTGGAACCTGCTCCACCCGGAAGACACGCCGCGCGTGCCCTATGTCACGCAGTGCCTAGAAAAACGCGCCGGCCCGGTCATCGCGGCAAGCGACTACATCAAGACCTTCGCCGACCAGATCCGGCCGTTCGTTCCGGGCGGCCGTCCCTACCGGGTGCTCGGCACCGACGGTTTCGGGCGCTCCGACTCGCGTGCCAAGCTGCGCTATTTCTTCGAGGTGAACCGGCATTTCGTCGCCGTCGCGGCGCTCAAGGCGCTGGCCGACAAAGGCGACGGCAAGGCGAAGACGGTGTCGGAAGCGATCAAGAAATACAAGCTCGATCCGGCTAAACCGGATCCGACCACCGTATGAAGGAGGTCGTGGTACCGGACATCGGCGACTTCAAGGACGTCGAGGTCATCGAGGTACTCGTCAAGCCCGGCGACGCGATCGAGAAGGAGCAGTCGCTGCTCACCCTCGAATCGGACAAGGCGACGATGGAGATCCCCTCGCCGGCCGCGGGCGTGGTGAGGGAGCTCAAGGTCAAGGTCGGCGACAAGATTTCGCAGGGCGCCTTGATCCTGATGGTCGAGGAAGTGGCCGCGGCGCCCGTGGCGGCCGCGGCTCCCGCCGAAAAGCCCGCCCCGGCGCCCAAGCCGGCACCTGAGAAGAAGGTAGCGGAGAAGGCGACAGCGTCGGAAACCGTGACCGTGCCCGACATCGGCGACTTCAAGCAAGTCGAGGTGATCGAGGTGCTGGTCGGGCCGGGCGACACGGTAGCCAAGGAGCAGTCGCTGATCACGCTCGAATCGGACAAGGCGACGATGGAAATTCCATCGCCGGCCGCGGGCGTCGTGAAGGAAGTCAAAGTCAAGGTTGGCGACAAGGTGTCCGAAGGCTCGGCTGTGCTGGTGATCGAATCTTCCGGCGGGGCTCCGGTTCAGCAAGCCAAGCCTGCGCCGGCGGCGCCGAAAGCGGAACCCGCGCCGGCGGCAGCGGCGCAGATTCCGCGCCCGGGCCCCGTGCCCGTCGAACCGCGGGAGGCGACCGCCGCGCGACCGCACGCGAGCCCCTCGGTGCGCAAGTTCGCGCGCGAGCTCGGCGTCGACCTGACCAGGGTGCGCGGCAGCGGGCCCAAGGGACGCGTGCTGCACCAGGACGTGCAGGGCTTCGTCAAGGGTGTCATGGTGCAAGGGGCGGGGGCGGGAACGGCACCGGTGGCGCGAGGCGGCGCGATGCCGTTTAATCTGCCGGCCTGGCCGGAGGTCGATTTCGCCAAGTTCGGCCCGGTCGAGACCAAGCCGCTGTCGCGCGTGCAGAAACTTTCCGGCGGCAACCTGCACCGCAACTGGGTCTCGATCCCGCACGTCACCCAGTTCGACGAGGCCGACATCACGGACCTCGAGTCGTTCCGCAAGTCCAATACCGCGGTGACCGAGAAGCAGGGCTTCAAGCTGACGATGCTCGCGTTCCTGATCAAGGCCTGCGTCACCGCGCTGCGCCAGTACGCGCAGTTCAACGCCTCGCTCGACCCCAAGGGGGAGCAGCTGATCCTCAAGAAGTACTACCACATCGGGGTCGCGGTCGACACGCCCGACGGCTTGGTGGTGCCGGTAGTCAGGGACGCCGACCGCAAGGGCGTTTTCGACCTGGCGCGCGAGCTGTCCGAGACTTCGAAGCTGGCGCGCGACAAGAAGCTCAAGCCGGGCGACATGCAGGGCGGAACGTTCTCGATCTCGAGCCTGGGAGGCATCGGCGGCACCGCGTTCACGCCGATCATCAACGCGCCCGAGGTGGCGATCCTCGGCGTGTCGCGCTCGGTGACGCGGCCGGTATGGGACGGCAAGGCTTTCGCGCCGAGGTTGATGCTGCCGCTGTCGCTGTCGTATGACCACCGGGTGATCGACGGCGCCGCAGCGGCGCGCTTTACCAGCTACCTCGCGTCGGTTCTCTCGGACATCCGCCGGTCGCTGCTCTGAGATGGCGACCGTGACCGAAGTCGAAGTGCCCGACATCGGCGACTTCAAGCAAGTCGAGGTGATCGAAGTGCTGGTCAAGCCGGGCGACATCGAATGCGACCTCGTAGTGCTCGGGGCCGGGCCCGGCGGATACTCCGCTGCGTTCCGTGCCGCCGATCTGGGGTTGAAGACTATCCTTGTGGAGCGCTATCCGGCGCTCGGCGGCGTGTGCCTGAACGTCGGATGCATTCCGTCCAAGGCGCTGCTGCATGCCGCGGCGATCGTCGATGCCGCGCGCGCGCTGGCGCCGCACGGGATTGCATTCGGCGAGCCGAAGCTCGATCTCGACAAGCTGCGCGGATTCAAGGACAAGGTGGTCGGCAAGCTCACCGGCGGGCTGGCCGGGATGGCGAAGGCGCGCACGGTAACCGTGCTGCAGGGCGTCGGCAGGTTCGCGGACGCGAACCGCCTGAATGTCCAAACCAAGGACGGCACCAAGGTTGTCCGGTTCAAGAGCGCGATCATTGCCGCCGGCTCCCAGGCGGCGAAGCTGCCGTTCCTGCCCGCGGACCCGCGCATCGTCGATTCGACCGGCGCGCTCGAACTGAAGAGCGTGCCCAAGCGCATGCTGGTGATCGGCGGCGGAATCATCGGGCTGGAGATGGGCACGGTGTACTCGACCCTCGGCGCACGCCTGGACGTAGTCGAAATGCTCGATGGCCTCATGCTCGGCGCCGACCGCGACCTGGTTTCGGTGTGGCAGAAGTTCAACGCCGGCCGTTTCGACAACGTGATGCTGAAGACCAGGACCGCGAAAGCCGAGGCGCACAAGGACGGCATCAAGGTCTGGTTCGAGGGCGACGCCGCGCCCAAGGAGCCGCAGACCTATGATCTCGTGCTGGTGTCGGTGGGGCGCGCACCGAACGGCAGGAACATCGGCGCCGAGGCGGCGGGCGTCACGGTCGGCGAGCGCGGCTTCATCGAGGTCGATACGCAGATGCGCACCAACGTGGCGCACATCTTTGCCATCGGCGATATCGCGCGAGCGCCGATGCTCGCGCACAAGGCGGTGCACGAAGGCCACGTCGCGGCGGAGGCCGCGGCAGGGCAAAAGGCGCATTTCGACGCCCGGGTCATCCCGTCGGTGGCCTATACCGACCCGGAGGTGGCCTGGGTCGGCCTGACCGAGGAGGAAGCGAAGAAGGCGGGCGCGAAGGTCGGGGTGGCCAAGTTTCCCTGGGCCGCTTCGGGCCGCGCGATCGCCAACGGACGCGAGGAAGGCTTCACCAAGCTGATCTTCGACGCCGAGACGCAGCGCATCGTCGGCGGCGGCATTGTCGGCACCGGTGCGGGCGATCTGATCAGCGAGCTCGCGCTCGCGATCGAGATGGGCGCCGACGCGACCGACATCGGCAAGACCATCCATCCGCATCCGACCCTGAGCGAATCGGTCGGCATGGCGGCGGAGCTCTACGAGGGGGTGTGCACCGACCTGCCGCCGCAGCGCAAGCGATGACGCAGGACGAGCTCAAGCAGCGGGTCGCGCGCGAGGCGCTCAAGCACGTGGTCGAGGGCGCCGTGGTGGGCGTCGGCTCGGGGTCGACGGTCAACTTCTTCATCGATGCCCTGGCCGGAATCAAGGGCCGCATCGAGGGCGCGGTGGCGGCTTCCGACGCAAGCGCCGAACGCCTCAAGCGTCACGGCATCCGCGTATTCGACCTCAACAGCGTCGACGCGCTGCCGGTCTACGTCGACGGCGCGGACGAGGTGAACGAGCACCTGTACATGATCAAGGGCGGCGGAGGGGCTCTTACACGCGAAAAGATCGTCGCCGCGGTCGCCAAGCGCTTCGTATGCATCTGCGATGCCTCCAAGCTGGTGCCGGTGCTGGGCAGATTCCCGCTGCCGGTGGAGGTGATCCCGATGGCGCGCAGCTACGTCGGACGCGAGCTGCTCAAGCTCGGCGGCCGGCCCGAGCTGCGCGAGAATTTCCGCACCGACAACGGCAACCTGATGCTCGATTGCCGGGGGTTCACGATCGTCGACCCGCCCAAGCTCGAGGCCGAGCTCAACAACATCGCCGGCGTGGTCAGTAGCGGCATCTTCGCCCGCCGCGGGGCCGACTTGCTGCTGCTCGGGGGCCCGCAGGGGGTGCGCAGCCTGACTGTCACGCAACCGTAATGCAGCTATACTAAATTCTGCTGCGTACCGGGAGGCGTGCATGGCCGAGCACACATCCAAGCAATTCGACGCCGAGCTCGAAAGCGTGCGCTCGCGCGTGCTGCACATGGGCGGGCTGGTCGAGCAGCAGATCACGCGCGCGGTGGAGGCTCTGATCTCGGGCGACATGGAGCTGATCGAGAAGACGATCGCCGACGATCACCGCGTCAACGCGCTCGAAGTCGAGCTGGACGAGGCCTGCAGCCACATCATCGCGCGCCGCCAGCCCGCCGCGGGCGACCTGCGCCTGCTGATCACGGTCATCAAGACCATCACCGATTTGGAGCGCATCGGCGACGAGGCGGAAAAGATCGCCCGCATGGCGAAGCTGATCCACGGCGCCGGGCGGCTGCACATGCCGCGCATGGACCTGTCCAACGTCGCCGAGCGCGCGCTCGCGATGCTGCGCCAGTCGCTCGATGCCTTCGCCCGGCTGGATGTCGGCGAGGCGATGGCGGTGGTGCGGCAGGACAGCGCGGTGGACGACCAGTTCCGCGCCATCATGCGCCAGCTCATCACCTTCATGATGGAAGACCCGCGCACGATCACCCGTGCGCTGGAAATACTGTTCATCGCCAAGGCGATCGAGCGCATCGGCGACCACTCGAAGAACATGGCCGAGTACGTGATCTACATGGCCAAGGGCCGCGACGTGCGGCACGTTTCCATCGACGAGATGGAAAAGGAGATTCTGGAGTAGCGCGGCGGATTACTTCGTCGGCGGCACGTAGCCCGCCGCGACGTCGGCGCCCTCGCCGAAGAAGTGTTTTTCCATCTGCTCTGCGAGGTACTTGCGCGCTTTCGAGTCGGCCAGGTTGAGCCGGTTCTCGTTCACCAGCATCGTCTGGTGCCGCAGCCACTGTTGCCAGGCCTCTTTGGAGACGTTCTCGTACAGCCGCTTGCCGAGTTCGCCCGGATAGGGTGGCAGGTCGAGGCCTTCCGCCTCGCGCCCGAGCTTGACGCATTTGACCATTCTTGCCATGGGGATTCCGTTCGGTTCGATCGGGCAGATTATATTCTCTTGACGAAGACCTTCGAGCCCCGCTTCCAGTTGTAGAGCTCGCGCCGCTCGCTCGGCAGCGCGGCGACGTCCGCCGCGACGAAGCCCTGGTCGAGGAACCAGTGCGCCGCGCGCGTGGTCAGCGCGAAGATCTTGCGCAGGCGCAGCGCAGCGGCGCGGTCCTCGCAGGCCTGCAGCAGGAGCTCGCCGATGCCCGCGTCGCGGTAGTCCGGCGTCACGGCCACACAGGCGAATTCCGCGCTCTTGGCCGAAGGGTAGGGGTACAGCGCCGCGCAGCCGAGCAGCACGCCGTCGTGCTCGATCACCTGGAAATTGCCGATCTCACGCTCGAGCAGCTCGCGGCTGCGCTTGACCAGGGTGCCGTCGGCCTCGAGCGGCTCGATCAGAGAGATGATCGAGCCGATGTCCTCCACCCGCGCGGGACGCAGCTTCTGCACCGGGTCGGCGGTCAGCATGGTGCCCACGCCGTAGTGGGTGAACAGTTCCAGCAGCATCGATCCCTGGGTGCGGCGCGTGATTAGGTGCGCGCGCCCGACGCCGGCGGCCAGGGCGCGCAAGGCGTGCTCGAGCGCGCGCGTGGTCGAACCGCCGAGGTCGCCCTTCTTCAGCAGCGCCTGCGCCTCGCGCGCGGTGAGCTCGGCCAGCGCTTCGCCCTTGCGGTCGGTCGGCAGCCGGTCGGTGAAAATGAGCAGCTTGTCGGCCTTGAGCGCGATCGCGACGCTCTCGGCCACGTCCTCCCAGGCGAGATTGAACACCTCGCCGGTGGGCGAGTAGCCGATGTTGGGCGTCAGCACCACCTCGCCCGCGTCGAGGCGCCGCGCGATCGCCGTGGCGTCGACCTTGCGCACCGCGCCGGTAAACTGGAAATCGGTTCCCTCGACGACCCCGATCGGGCGTGCAGTGATGAAATTGCCCGAGGCGACGCGGATCCGTGCGCCCGCCATCGGGGAGTTCGGCAGTCCCTGCGACAAGAATGCCTCGATCTCGACCCGCAGCAGCCCCGCCGCGTGCTTGACCGCCAGCAGCGCCGCCTCGTCCGTCACGCGCAAGCCCTTCGCGTAGTGCGAGCGCAGCTTCTTGGTCTTGAGCTCCGCTTCGATCTGGGGTCGCGCGCCGTGCACCAGCACCAGCCGTATGCCGAGCGCTGCGAGCAGGTTCAGGTCGTGCACGAACTGGGCGAAGCGCGCGCGCTCGGCCACCAGCTCGCCGCCGAAAGCGATCACGAAGGTCCGGCCGCGAAACGCGTGCACGTAGGGTGCGGCCTGGCGGAACCAGCGCACGAAGGCTTCAGGGTTGGGCGGAGAGCTCATGCGGTACCTGGCGCAGTTCGCGGAATTCTAAGCTTAATAGTCGCCGGCGAGCGCATTGAGCGCGGCGAGCGCCGCCAGTGCCGCGGTCTCGGTGCGCAGCACGCGCGGTCCGAGCCGCACCGGCTCGAATCCGGCGCCGACGAGCAGCGCTTCCTCCTCGGCGCTGAATCCGGCCTCCGGCCCGGCGGCGAGGACAACCTCGCCTTCGATGCCCGCGGCGGCGGCGCGTATTCCGCGCCCCGCGACGGGCGACAGCAGCAGACGGGCGCCGGGAGGCGAAACGCGGCAGTAGTCGGCCAATGGCGCCACGGCGAACACTTCGGGCAGGCGGTTGCGCCCGCACTGCTCGCAGGCCGAGATCACGATCCGGCGCCAGTGTTGGGCCTTCAGGGCCGCGCGCTCAGGGTCGAGCTTGACGACCGTCTTCTCCGTCAGGACCGGCTGGATCGCGGCGACGCCCAGTTCGACTGACTTCTGCACCGTCAAGTCCATGCGCTCGCCGGAGGAGACCGCCTGCACCAGAGTCACCCGTAGCGGCGATTCCCGCTCCACCTCGCGCAGGGCGCCGACCTCGGCTTCGAAGCGCTCGTGCGCCGCGACCACGAGCCGCGCGTCGTACTCGCCGCCGCGTCCGTCGAACAGGACCATCGCCTCGCCGGCGCGTAACCTCAGGACGTCGGTCGCGTGGTGCGCCGCGCGCGGCGTGAGCGGGAGCCGGGCTCCGCCTTGGAGCGGGCCCTCGACGTACAGGCGCGGCCTGCGGGCGGGTTTTCTTCGCATGCTATGATTTTCGCATGGTGAGCTTGAACACATCGGTGTGCGATTTCGGCCGGCAGGCAGTCGATTTGGACCTGCCCGGCGTGGACGGCAAGCGCCACAGCCTGGCGGACGCTCGCGGCCCGAACGGACTGCTGGTGATGTTCATCTGCAATCACTGCCCGTACGTGAAGGCGGTGATCGACCGCATCGTGCGCGACTGCGGCGAGCTCGCGCAGCACGGGGTCGGATCGATCGCGATCATGTCGAACGACCCGGAAGACTACCCCGAGGATTCGTTCGAGAACATGCAGCGCGTGGCGCGCGAGAAGAGCTTTCCGTTCCCCTATGTGTTCGACCAGACGCAGGAGGTGGCGAAGGCCTACGGTGCGGTATGCACGCCTGATTACTTCGGCTTCAACGCGAAGCTGGAGCTGCAGTACCGCGGCCGGCTCGACGCCTCGCGCCACCAGGCAGTCCCCGGCGCCCGGCGCGAGCTGTATGAGGCGATGCTGCAGATCGCGCAAACCGGTGAAGGACCGCAGGAACAGACGCCTTCCGTGGGCTGCTCGATCAAATGGCGCTAGCCGTCACATCGTCGCGCCGAGCACCCAGGGCGCGAATTCGTCCTCGCCGTAGCCGAAGGCTTCGCTCTTGGTCTTCCCGCCCGAGGCGGTGCTGAGGATCAGGCGGAAGAAGTTCTCCGCCGCCTGCGGGATGGTCTCGCGGCCGTCGACGATGGTGCCGCAGTTGAAGTCCATGTCTTCTTCCTGGCGCGCGTAGAGCGCGCTGTTGGTGGCGAGCTTGAGCGAGGGCGAGGGCTTGCAGCCGTAGGCCGAGCCGCGGCCGGTGGTGAAGCAGATCAGATTCGCGCCGCCCGCGACCTGGCCGGTGGCCGAGACCGGGTCGTAGCCCGGCGTGTCCATGTAGACGAAGCCCTTCGCCGTCACCGGCTCCGCGTATTCGTACACGTCGACCAGGTTGGTGGTGCCGCCCTTCGCGACCGCGCCGAGGGATTTCTCCAGGATCGTGGTGAGCCCGCCCGCCTTGTTGCCGGGCGAGGGGTTGTTGTTCATCTCGTTGCCGTTGCGGCGCGTGTACTCCTCCCACCAGCGAATGCGCGCGATAAGCTTTTCCCCGACTTGTTTTGAAATTGCCCTTTTCGTCAGCAAGTGCTCGGCGCCGTAGATTTCCGGCGTTTCGGAAAGAATCGCTGAACCACCGTGGCGCACCAGCAGGTCGACCGCCGCGCCGAGCACCGGGTTGGCGCTGATGCCGGAGTAGCCGTCGGAGCCGCCGCACTGCAGCCCGAGCATGAGATGGCTCGCCGGCACGGTCTGGCGCTTCACCCGGTTCGCCTCGGGCAGGATCGCCTCGATGCGCGCGATGCCCTCGCGCACCGCTTTCGACGTGCCGCCCTTGTCCTGGATCGTGAAGGCGCCGAAGCCCTCGCGCCGCTCGAGCTTTTGCGCCGCGAGCAGATTGCCGATCTGGTTCGCCTCGCAGCCCAGGCCCACGATCTGCACTGCGCAGAAGTTCGGGTGGCGCGCGTAGCCCGCCATGGTCCGCCGCAGGACGTCCATCGGCTCGCCTTCGCTCGCCATGCCGCAGCCGGACTTGTGAGTGAGCGCCACCACGCCGTCGACGTTCGGGTAGTCCTCGAGCCGGCCCTCGAAATGGCGCGCGATCATGCGCGCGACCG
>JBOIFB010000015.1:0-21962 GCA_050741415.1 Burkholderiales bacterium
CCTCGACGCCGTCGCTCGCCGAAACGAGCATCAGAAGCCTGTCCTGCTGCGCGTCGTAGTCGATCTTGAGCTGGTGCAAACGCATGCAAAATTGTACCGCGAGCGGATCAGGCCCGCGGCGTGCGGCGGATTCGATCGAGCAGGCTCGTGGTCGAGCGCTGGTGCTCGAATGGGATCGAATGCACCTGCCCGCCGCGCGCCAAAACCTCTCGCGCACCGACGATGCGCTCGGCCGGCCAGTCGCCACCCTTGACCAGCACGTCCGGGCGGCATGCGTCGATCAGCACGGCGGGGGTGTCCTGGTCGAACCAGGTCACCGCACTC
Organism: Burkholderiales bacterium; assembly: GCA_050741415.1. Lineage (GTDB taxonomy): Bacteria > Pseudomonadota > Gammaproteobacteria > Burkholderiales > SG8-39 > DAHVFK01. The sequence continues at coordinate 325 of JBOIFB010000015.1, forward strand.
ACCGTCTCGAGCGCGGCGACGACCGCCATGCGGTCTTCGAGCCGATTGAGCGGTCGGCCCTCGCCCTTGTCTAGCCGCCGCGCGGAGGCGTCCCCGTTCAGCGCCACCAGCAGCGAGCCGCCGTAGGCGCGCGCGCGCGCCAAATAGGTGACATGGCCCCGGTGCAGCAGGTCGAATACGCCGTTGGTGAACACAAGCGGCCGCGCAAGCGATCCGATCCAGCGCGCGAGGTCCTGGGGCGGGCGGACCTTGCGCTCGAATTCTGGCGGCGTTTGCGCCACGCGGAACGCGGCCAGCGCCGGGACTATTTCTTCGGCTCGGCCGCAGCCTTCTCGCGCGGGCGGCAATTCGCGTCGGTCGGCTTGCAGTATTCGAAGATCTTGACCACCTTGCGCACGCCGCCTGTGGTGCGCGCGATCTCGACTGCGTCCGCGGCCTCTTGTTCGGTGACGATACCCATCAGGAAGACCACACCCGCCTCGGAGACGACTTTCACGTAGATCGGATTGAACTTGTCGGCCTCGAGGAAGCGCCCCTTCACCTTGGCGGTGAGGTAGCCGTCGTTGGCGCGCGCGGGAGCCGAGGGAATGCCCGCAATCTGGATCTCGTCGGTAACCCCGTGCACGTTCGGCACCGCCAGCGCGATCTTCTCGATGTCGGCTCTGATGCGTTCCTCCGGCGCCTCGCCGGTGAGCAGCACAGAGCGGTTGAACGAGGTGACGTCGATGTGCACCTTATCGCCATAGCGCTCGCTGATGTGGCCTGATGTTTTGAGCTCGATCCCCTCGTCCTCGACCTGGGCGCCGGTGGTGCGCCGATCGGCTGCCGACATGACGGCTCCGGCGCCCACGCCGACGAAGGCGGGGAAACAGCCCTGGAGCAGCACGGCCGAGGCGAGAAGAACGAATGCAAGCGGAAGGTGATTTTTTTTCATTGCCTCGCTCCAAATAGCTGAAAGTCGATCGCGTCGCACATGCAATGCAGCGCCAGCAGGTGTACTTCCTGTATCCGTGCCGTTCGTGCGTGAGGAACGCAGACGTGAACATCGCCCGCAGCCAGCAGCGGCGCAAGTTTGCCGCCGCCGTTTCCGGTCAGTGCAACCACGCGCAGCTCGAGCTCGCGCGCCGCGCGCACGGCCTCGAGCACGCTGCCGGAATTGCCGCTGGTGGAGATGGCCAGGAGGACGTCGCCTCTGCGTCCCAGCGCGCGCAGCTGTTTCGCGAATACCTGTTCATAGCTGTAATCGTTGGCGATCGCGGTAAGCGCCGAAGAGTCGGTGGTCAGCGCGACTGCCGCCAAAGGCGGGCGCTCGGCCTCGAAGCGGTTCACCAGCTCCGCGGCGAAGTGCTGCGCGTCGGCCGCCGAGCCGCCGTTGCCGCAGGCGAGCAGCTTGCCGCCGGCGCGCAATGCGTCCGCCATCAAAGCCGCCGCATGTGCGATCGGAACGGCGAGCGCCTGCGCCGCCGCCAGCTTCAGCTGCGCGCTGTCGGCAAACTGCGCCGCGACGCGCGCTGCGACATCGGCGTTCTGCTCTGCGTGGCCCATGAGGCATTTTACACCGCGTTTCTTCGCCTATTCCTCGAACGCGTCGCGAATCCATTGGATTACCGGTTCTTGCGCACCATCGAGCAGCAACACGTCGAAGCGGCAGTCGACCTCCTTGCGGCCGGCCAGATACAGGCGCGCGGCGGCGAGCAGCCGCTGGCGCTTGGCGCGGGTCACGCTCTCCGCCGCGCCGCCGTAGCGATCGTCGCGACGCATACGCACTTCCGCGAATACCAGAGTGCCCCGGTCCTCGGCCACGAGGTCGATCTCCCCGTGGCGGCAATGCCAGTTGCGCGCCAGGATACGCAGGCCGGCGCGGCGCAGTAATTGCGCGCACAGATCCTCGGCTCGCGCCCCGGCCTGGTTCATGGCAGTCTTAACGCGCACCCGCAAGGAGCGTTGACCCGCAATGAGCTTCGGAACCCTGCATATCGTCGCCACCCCGATCGGCAATTTGGCCGACGCGAGCCCGCGTGCGCTCCAAGCGCTGGCTCAGGCCGACCTGATCGCGTGCGAGGACACCCGCACCTCGCGCCCCTTGCTCTCGCATCACGGCATCGCGGCCCGGGTCGTGCCGCTGCACGCGCACAACGAGCGCGCCGCAACCGAGCGGCTGCTGGGCGCGCTGCGCGCCGGCAAGAATGTGTCGCTGATCAGCGACGCGGGGACGCCGACCATTTCAGATCCGGGCGCACTACTGGTCGCGGCCGCGCACCGCGAAGGCATCCGGGTCGTGCCGGTGCCGGGTCCGAGCGCCGCGCTTACGGCCTACAGCGCGTCCGGCTTTAGCGCCGACCGTTTCCTGTTCGTCGGATTCCTGCCGGCGGCGCGCGGCGCAAGGCGCAAGGCGCTGGCGGCGCTCGATGCCGCGTGCCCGGTGATCATCTACGAAGCGCCGCACCGCGTGCTCGAAACGGTGCAGGACCTGTGCGAGCGCTTCGGCGGCGCGCGCGAGTTGCTGCTCGCGCGCGAACTGACCAAGAAGTTCGAAGAGCTCGCGCGCCTCCCTCTGGGCGAAGCCGGCGCCTGGCTGCTTGCGCAGCCGCACCGGCAGCAGGGCGAGTTCGTCTTCGTCCTCGGCCCGGAGCGCGCACCACGCGCGCCGGACCGGGCCGAGGGCGAGCGCGTGCTGGGCATCCTGCTGAAGGAGCTTCCCGCCAGCGACGCGGCGAGGCTTGCAGCGCGCATCACCGGCCTGCCGCGCGCCGAGCTGTATGCGGTCGCGCTCGGTAAGAAGGGCAAGGACGCGGGATAATAGCGGCCGATGGACCGCCTCGAGCTGCTCCGCCCCGACGACTGGCATTTGCATCTGCGCGACGGCGCGGCAATGGCTTCGGTCCTGCCCGACAGTGCGCGGCGCTTCGGGCGCGCGATCGTGATGCCGAACCTCAAGCCCGCGGTGCGCACCGTGCAGCAGGCACTCGAATACCGCGAGCGCATCCTCGCGGTGCTGGCGCGCGGCGCGCGCTTCGAGCCGCTGATGACGCTTTATCTGACCGATGACACGCCACCGGAGGAAATCGTGCGCGCAAAGGCCTCGGGCCGAGTGCATGGCGTCAAGCTCTACCCGGCCGGCGCGACGACCCATTCGGACGAGGGTGTGACCCGCCTGTCGCGCTGCTTTCACACGCTCGAGAAGATGCAGGAAGTCGGCATGCCGCTACTGGTGCACGGCGAGGCGACCGACCCGGAAGTCGACGTATTCGACCGCGAGAAGGCCTTCATCGACCAAGTGCTCGGGCCGCTGGTGGAGCGCTTCCCGGAACTGAAGATCGTGCTCGAGCACGTCACCACGCGCGACGCGGTGCAATATGTCGAGGTCACCAGCTCGAACATTGCCGCTACCATCACGGCTCACCATCTGCTGATGAACCGCAACGCGCTGTTCATGGGGGGCATCCGGCCGCACCACTATTGCCTGCCGGTGCTCAAGCGCGAGCAGCATCGCGAAGCGCTGGTCGAGGCGGCGATCTCGGGCAATCCCAAGTTCTTCCTCGGCACCGACAGCGCGCCTCACGCGCGCTCGGCCAAGGAGACTTCGTGCGGCTGCGCGGGGATCTACACCGCGCACGCGGGCATCGAGCTGTACGCGGTGGCGTTCGAAGAGGCCGGCGCGCTGGACAGGCTAGAGGCCTTCGCCAGCCGATTCGGACCCCGGTTCTACGGCCTGCCGCCGAACGCCGACACGATTACGCTGGTGCGCGAGGCCTGGACCGTACCCCAATCGATCGCATTCGGCGCCGAAACGCTGGTGCCGATGCGCGCCGGCGAGACCGTTCCGTGGAAGCTTGTCTGAGCGCCGCAGGGCCGCACGGGGCGGACTTCTCGAATCCGATCTATGGTCCATTCCGGCCCGCGCTCGAGCGCCTGGCGCGCGAAACCGGTTGGCCCGACGCCGCGCGCCTCAACCTGCTGGCGCGCGAGCTCGGCGCCGTGCCCCGGACGGCGAACGGCAGGACGATACGATTCACCGCACCGCGGCCCGAGGACGCGACCTACGAGCTGCGCGTGCACGCGAGCGGCGAGGTCGCGACGCGCCCGCACAACTGGCATGATCTGTTCAACGCGCTGGCGTGGATCGCCTTTCCGCGCACCAAGGCGATGCTTAACGCACGCCATGCCGCGCAGATCCCGCGCGAAAGCGGTCGGCGTAGCCCGCTGCGCGACCTGCTGACCATTTTCGACGAAGGTGGAGCGATCGTCGCCTTCGCCGACCCCGGTCTGGTCGAGCTCATTCGTGACTTTCGCTGGCGCGAGCTGTTCTGGCAACGGCGTGCGCGAGTGCTGCAAGCGCTGCGATTCTTCGTCGTCGGCCACGCCGTGCTCGAACAGGCGCGTCAGCCCTGGCCCGGCATCACCTGCAAGGCCCTGTTCGTCGCGGTCGACGAGACGCTACTGCGCCGTGCGCCTGCGCAGCTGCTGGCGCAACTCGACCGGCACGCCGCGCAGTGGCTGCAGGCCGCTAGCGGCGAGTGCTCGCCGCGCGCCCTCGCGCCGCTGCCGGTATTCGGTTATCCGGACTGGTTCCTCGGCAACGAGCACGAAGCGTTCTACGCCGACGCGCGCTATTTCCGTCCGCTGCGGCGCAACGGGGTAGAATCGGCGCGGGAGTCGGCCAGGCAGCCGCTGCGCGCGAGCGCAGAGGAAAGTCCGGGCTCCGTAGAGCGGGATGCGGGGTAACACCCCGGCGCGTATAACCGCCGCGCAAGCGGCGCGAAGGCGACGACAAGGGCCACAGAGACGAGTCCCCGGGTCAAACCGGGGGGTGAAACGCGGCAACCTCCATCCGGAGCAACACCAAATAGGCAAGCGCTTGAGGTCGGCTCGGCCGAGCTTGCGGGTAGGTGGCTTGAGCCCGCGGGTAACCGCGGGCCTAGAGGAATGGCTGCCGTGGCGCGCGCCCTTACCGGCCGCGTCAACAGAACCCGGCTTATCGGCCGTCTCCCTTTTCTTTGCTTGCGCGCGCGGACAGCCGTGCGCAATAATCCGCGCATAACAATAGTCGCCACGGAGCCCCGTCGAAGCGTCATGCAGGATCGCTTGAGCCAATACGACGTGGCAAACCAGGTGGACGTCGAAGACGCCGACCGCGTGCGCGACTTCGTCACGTCCATGTTCGCGGCCCGCTACCCGAATGCGGATCTCTCGCCGCTGGCGCGCGCCTTCGCCGACATCAAGGCGCTGTTCGAGGGCAGCTTCCGGGGCTACCTGGCCTGCGACACCCTGTACCACGACCTGCGCCATACGCTCGATATCTCGCTCGCGGCTGCCCGCCTGATCGAAGGTCACGACCGCGTCCAGGAAGCCTCGCGTCAGCTCGGGCCCCGGCGTGCGATTTTGGGCGTGATTATTGCGCTGCTGCACGACTCCGGCTATATCCGGCGCGAATCCGAGGCGAACGTCGAGAACGGCGCCGTGTTCACCAAGGTGCACGTGAGCCGCAGTGCCGAGTTTCTCGCGAACTACCTGCCGCGGCTCGGCTTCGAAATCGAAGCGCCGATTGCCGCCACCCTGGTGCACTTCACCGGCTACGAAAAGGAGATCGACGACATCCAGGTCGACGACCCGGCGGACCGGTTGCTCGGTCACATGGTCGGCACAGCCGACCTGATCGGCCAGATGTCGGACCGAATGTATCTCGAAAAGTGCCGCGAGTTCCTCTACCGCGAGTTCGTCTGGGGACGCATCGCGCGCGACACCACTCCGGACGGGCGCGAGATCGTGCGCTACGCCTCGCCCGAGGACCTTATGTACAAGACTCCCGGATTCTACGAGTACGTCGTTCGCCACCGCATCAGCACCAAGCTCGGGGGCGTCGAGCGCTTCGCCGCCGCGCACTTCGATGGGCCCAATCTCTACCAGGCCGAGATCGAGCGCAACATGACCTTCCTGCACCAGGCGATCGAAACCGAGGACCTGAGCCGTCTACGCCGCTTCTGCTACTCGCTCTCGTCGCGCCCGCGACAGGCGCACTAGCGCACCAACTCGATGTACGTCCTGGCGCGTGGCTTATGTCACGTTCCGCCGAAAAAACGCCCTTGTTGCGAGGAGTGGTTGCTTGCCGCGCCGCGCGATCCATGGCAAAAGTGGCTCATGACACTCCTTGACAAAGCGCGCCACACACTGCCTGCGAGGCACCCCGTGTGCGCGCGGCGCGAGGCGGCGCCGGCGCTGTTCCGTCTGCTTGCCGATAGCGCGCTTTCGCGTGCCGCCCTGTCGGCCTGCGGCCTTCCGCTGGCGATGGTCGACGCCGACTCGCCGGGACGTCCGGTGACCTACGTCAATGCAGCGTTCGAGGGACTGTTCGGTTATCGCGAGGCGGAGGTGCGCGGGCGCGGGGTGGTCGACCTGCTGTTCCGCGGTGACGAGGCGCTCGCGCAGAGGTTGTTCGGCGAGCGCGCTTCGCGCTGGCGGCTGCCCGCCTGGAGCAAGGACGGCACCGCACTGCAGATAGAAGCCGCGCTGGGCGCAGTGCGCGCCGCCGATGGCCGCCTCACTCACTGGGTGCTGGGCATCGTCGACCGAAGCGAGCTCGAAAGCCTGCGCGCTGAAATCGCCGCGCTGCGCGCGCAGCCAGCCGCCGTCGCGAATTGAAGCGCAGCGCGCGCTTTTCGCCGAGGCGCTAGCTGCTACGCGTCTCGCTTCTCCTGGTTCGCGGCGCCAAGGTACTCGACCACGAACTCGCGGATTACGAGCGCAAATGTCGCGACTACGATGACCCACAATGGCACTGAATGGATCTTCAGCGCGAGAAATCCGACGTACAGCGCGCTCGCCGCGATCCCCAGCATCGCAATGATCATTTCGAACACTTTCCACCTCTCACGTCATGTCCGGTCGACTGCCCCCGCCGCGCGCCTGCCTCGCATCGAGGGTAGGTATCGTGCACCATGCTACTCCCCGGCAGCCCCTTGCTCCACAAGCCAGCGCGCGCACTGAAGCAGCCGCGCGTCGTCGCCACGCGGGCCGACCAGCTGCACCCCGAGCGGCATGCCGTCCGCGCCCTGCATGAGCGGCACGGTGACGCAGGGCAGTCCGCACAGCGTCCATAGGGTCGAAAACATCGGGCTGCCGGTCGACTCCAGGCCTCGCGGCGCTTCCCCTACCGCCGCCGGCGTCAGAATTGCGTGCATCTCGTGGAAGACGTCGTCCAGCGCAGCCTTGTAGACCGCGATTCGCGCCACCGCCCGGTTGTAGTCCACCGCAAGGTGGTGCTCTCCCCGTTCGAGCATTTGGCGCAGAGTCGAGCTGAGCTGATCCGCGCCCCGGTCGTATTCGGGCCTGAAGCTCAAAGCGAGATCCGATTCAAGAATCAGCCGGTGCAGACCGACGCCGTCCGCGAACGGCTCCGGCAGCGTGACTTCCGTAGCTTGATCGCCGAGGGACTCGACGAGCTCTAAAAAAGCGGCATGCGTATCCGCCGATGCCTCGTCCCACATCGGCGTCTTGACGAAGGCGAAACGCGGCGCAATCGGAAGCGGACGCGAGACGAAGTCCACGAGCTGAGGCCGCGGGCGCGGACGCATGTCCTGGTCGGAGCCATCGAACGCCATGAGCTCCTGTGCCAGCAACGCCACGTCCGGCAGTGAACGCGCCACGACGCCCACATGATCGAGAACCCACGACTGATGAAGGATTCCGGTGCGGGAAACCAGGCCGTGCGTCGGTTTGTACCCCACTACGCCGCAATAGGACGCCGGACGAATAATGGAACCGTTTGTTTGCGTGCCTACCGCCAGCGGGACCATCTCGGCGGCGACCGCCGCCGCCGATCCGCTCGACGATCCCCCCGGCGTCCGTTCGAGATCGTGCGGATTGCGCGTCTTACCCGGGGCGTATACTGCGAACTCGGTAGTCACCGTCTTGCCCAGGATGACCGCGCCCGCCGCGCGCAGCAGCGACACCACCGTGGCATCCTTCTGCGGCCGCCGGCCGGCATGCAACGGCGTGCCGTCCTCCGTGGGCATGTCGGCGGTATCAATGATGTCTTTGATTCCGACCGGCACGCCATGCAGCGCACCCACGGGACGACCTCTGCTGCGGGCCTCGTCCGCCGCCCGGGCCTGCTCGCGAGCGTGCGCGGGGTCGAGAAACGCCCAGGCTTGAATCCGGTCCTCGACTTCATCGATCCGCGCCAGGCAAGAATCCACCAGCTCCACCGACGAAATCTGTCCCTCACGAATCGCCGCCGCCGCCTCAAGCGCCCCGAGACGCGCGAGCCCCCGCTGCCGCTCCGTGATCATGGCATTCCTCTCAATGAGCGCGGCAGGCTAGTGGGTATAGAGAAGCTTGGGAAGCCACGTCGCCATGCCGGGGAAAATGTACAGCAGCGCCATCGTCACGAAGACCATGAAGACGTACGGCAGCGAACCCGCAAATATCTGGGTCAGACGCACGTGCGGCGGAGCAACCCCCTTCAGATAATAGGCTGCCATCGCCATCGGCGGCGTGTTGAACGAAGTCTGGATGTTGAGCGCAACCAGGATACCGAACACCAGCGGATCCACGTCGAACACCTTGAGCAGTGGCAGGAAGATGGGAACGAAAATGATGATGATCTCGGTCCACTCCAGCGGCCATCCCAGAAGAAAGATGATGAACTGCGCCAGCAGCAGGAACTCGACTCGCGACAGGTTCATGCTCCTGATGGTGTGCTCGACGAGCTCCTGTCCGCCAAGGTAGGCGAAAATCGAAGCAAAGGTCCACGAGCCGACAAACAGGAAGGTAACCATCGCCGTGGTTCGCGCGGTCAGGTAGACCGCTTCCTTGAGGCGCTGAAAGTCGAGCGCGCGGTACCCGGCGGCGAGGATCAGGCTGCCGAGGGCGCCCACCGATGCTGCCTCGGTGGGCGTCGCAAGCCCGAACACGATGGCGCCCAGCACCGACATGATCAGGACCGCGAGCGGGAAGAACGAGGTGAGCAGCGCGACGGCGACCTTTTGCCAGGGAACGTTCATGTGCTCCGAGGACAGCTTCGGGGCGAGCGACGGGTTGAGGATCACGCGCCCAACCACGTAAATGACGTAGAACCCGGCGAGAACGAATCCCGGGATGAACGCTCCGGCATAGAGCTGTACCACCGAAACGCCGGCCGTGGCTGCGTACACGATAAGAAGGATGCTCGGCGGGATCAGGATTCCCAGCGTTCCGCCCGCACATACCACCCCTGCCGAGAGTTTGGTGTCGTAGCCGGCCTTCAGCATGGCGGGAAACGCGAGCAGCCCCATCAGGGTGACCACAGCGCCGACGATCCCGGTAGCGGTCGCGAAGAAGGCGCAGGTGAGCAGCGTCGCCACCGCCATCGAGCCCGGAATCCTTCTTGCAGCCACCTGGATACTGAAAAATAATCGATCTAGGATGTTCGCCCGCTCCACGATATAGCCCATGAAGAGGAACAGCGGAACGGCAGTGAGAACGTCGTTGCTGAGAATGCTGAAGGTGTTCTGGGTGAGCAGGGCGAAAACCCTGTCTCCCATGGCGTAATAGCCGAAGAACACGCCCATCGCCATAAGCGTGACCCAGATGGGAAATCCGAGCATGATCGTGGTCACGAACAAGCCCACCATCAGCAAGGCAATCTGGGGATTGGACATCGTACCGGTCTCGACGTGTAAGGGTTGCTAGGGCTTCGCGCCCGTGTCGGGCAAACTGCGCCCCCTGATCGCTTCCTGTTCGTGCAGGATGGCCGTCTCAAGCTCCTCGACGTCGTGCAGGCGCGGCGGCCACTGGCCGTTCCGCAGGCAGACTACACACCTCGTCAACTCGGCCAGCCCCTGCAAGAAGAGCAGGACACCACCGGCCGGGATAAGCGTCTTGAGCGGGAAGATCGGGATATCCGCGGGGCTGAAAACGCTTACCTCGTGATAGCGCCAGGACTCGGACGCGTACTGAGAGCCCGCATAAATGAGGGCGATGACGCCCGGGAAAAAGAAGGCGACGTACAGCACCAGATCGATTCCAGCCTGCACCCGCGGGCGCAGCAGCCGGTAGACGACGTCTACGCGGACATGGCCGTTGCGCGCGAGCGTGTAGGCGCCCGCAATGAAGAACAGCGCCCCGTACATGTTGTAGCTGACGTCGTAGGCCCAGGTGGTCGGGTCGTTGAGGACGTAGCGGACGAAGACTTCATACGTCTCGCCAAAAGTCAGGATGATGATGTACCAGGCAAACGACTTGCCGACCGCGGTGCTGAAGCGGTCGATCGTCAAAATGAAGGTTTGCGATTTCACCGATGCTCCATGCTCACCTGCACTCACAAATACGGGGGTGGTGCCTCGTGGCACCACCCCCGTTCGTTCCAACTTCTACCAGCGACGACCAGGCGCTGCTAAAAGCCCAGCGGCAGCTCCTTGCCGTAGTAGTGGTCGTAGGCGAGCTTCGTGTCGGTGTCGTTCAGCAGGTTGTAATACGCAACGTTCTTGGCCCAGGCGTGCTGGGCCTCTACGATTTGCTTGAACTCGGGCACTTCCGCGCTGTACTTCTTGACCACCTCGTCCCAGGCGTTGAGCTGCGCCTTGAGGATCGACTGCGAGGTGCGGAAAACGTGCACGCCGTGCTTGTGGATCAGATCTTGCAGGTCTTTCGGATACTGCTCGTGCGCGGTCCAGATACTTTCCGAGTTCGCGGCTTTTACCGATTGTTCGATGATCGACTGCTGCTCCTTCGACAGAGACTCCCACTTGGTCTTGTTGATCTCGATCTCGAGCAACTCGGACGACTGGTGGTAACTCGACAGCATGTAGTACTTGGCCACGTCGGCGGCGCCGAAGCGCAGATCCGAGGTCGGGTTGTTGTACTCGAAAGCCTCGATTACCCCCTTCTCCATCGCCGGGATGATCTCGCCGCCCGGAAGCTGGGTCACCTTGAGCCCCATGTCCTGCATCACGTTGGTCGCGAGACCGACGGTGCGGTACTTGAGGTTCTTGAGGTCCTTCGCGGTCTTTGGGTGAAACTTGAACCAGCCGAGCGGTTGGCAAGGCATGGGCATGGTGAACCAGCCGACAATGTTGAGTCCGAGCTTTTTCTGCAGCAGGTCGAGATAGAGCTGGTAGCCGCCGCCCTTGTAGATCCAAGAAAGCAGCATGTGACCGTCCCAGCCAAAGCACGGGCCAGTGCCGAACAGCGAGGCCGCCCGGTTCTTGCCGTACCAGTAGGCCGGCACCAGGTGCCCCATGTCGAGAACGCCCTTGTTGACCGCGTCCTGCACCTCGAACGCCTTCACCACTGCGCCGGCGCTCAGGTAGTCGATCCTGAGCGAACCCTTGCCCATGTCGTTGACGATGTCGACATACTGCTTGGCGTACACCTCGAGCATGTCTCCCGCACCCCACGAACCCTGCATCTTGAGCACCGTGATTCCGGCGCCCCGCGAAATCATCGGGAAGCCCAGCGTCGCCGCGCCGGTGGCGGTGGCCGCCACGCCTTTCAGAAACTTACGGCGCGAAGCTTCCTGTTTCGGCTGCTTATTGCTCATTTTGGATCCTCCTCGTTCGTGCTAGCTTGATGTGCGGGGCTGCAGCCCGCAATTTGACCTTGCCCGCCCCGATTTTCTTGTATCCGTGCTCCGGGGAAGGCCCCGTGCTCGTCAGCGAGTCGATAGAATTGTAACCGCGGCTTTCAGAGGTTGCAAGCTGACTCCACGACCCGGGTTACAACCCTCGCGCCGGCCGCACCATCAGGCAATGCGGGCTCTGCGCCCGCATCTCACGCAATCGCGGCCGCAGACGCTATCTGCGCAGAAGCCTCCCAAGCACCGGCGGCGTGACGAGCGTCGTCACGAGCACCATCAGAACCACGACTGAAAACGTCGATTCGTTAATTGCCCCCAATTCACGCCCTACAACCGCAAAGATCAGTCCCACTTCCCCGCGCGGAACCATTCCCCAGCCCACGACCCACCGTCGGACCGCTCCAGCCGCCATCCCGCTTGCAAGCTTGCCGGCGATCGCCGCCGCGGAAAGCGCGAGCGCCGTCAGCAGTAACCCGGTATCCGCGAATAATCCGATTCGCACTTGCATTCCGGTGTAGACGAAGAAGATCGGTACAAACACGTATCCCAGGGGGCCCAGCAGGTCCGCGTGGTGCTGCTGAGCGTGATGATCGAGGATCTGGCCCAGTTCGGACGCCATAGCGCCGTCGGCGCGCCTAAGCAAGGGGCGGATCCTCTGCACGATCTGCGGCTCTTCAAAGTCGTCGAAGTACGCCGGTTCCAGGAAAAGTCCGGCAGCAAAAGCGCCGACGATCGCCGCCAGACCGATCTCGTGCGCGACCCAGGCAAGCGCAAGCCCGAGCGCCAGCACCAGCGTGAACTTCATCCCTTCGCCTGCGTGCACCTTGGCGAGCGCGCGCGCGAGCCTGGGCGAAAGGATTCGACCCAGGACGACGGCGCCTACCAGGAACGCGAGTGACTGGCCGATGATCACCGCAATGGCCTGGGCGTCGACGCCGCCTTTCGCGACCAGGCTGGATACGACGGCGAGGAGAATCAAGCCCAGCACGTCGTCGATCACGGCTGCGCCCAGCACGATCCTTGCCTCCGGCGATTCGAGCACGCCGAGGTCGCGGAACACACGCCCTGTTATGCCGACGGAAGTGGCGGCAAGCGCCGCGCCGATGAACAAATAGGCATGGTACGAGTGTCCGGGCACCAGGATGGGACCGATCAACACGCCGAGCGCGAACGGCACCACGACACCGAGCATTGCAACGGCTAACGCGCGCGCGCCAACCTTGCGCAGGGAGTCGAAGCTCGACTCAAGACCGATCTGGAACAGGAGAATCACCACCCCGAGCTCGGCGAGAAATCCGACCAGCGGATCCTGGCGCATTCCATCCAGGAAGCCGATCCCCAGATTACCCAGAAGCACGCCGGCAAGCAGCTCGCCGAGCACGGCCGGCTGGCCGAATCGCTCGACGAATCCCGCCAGCCGCGCGAAGAGCAATGCAAGCGCGAGAAACAGAAACGTGCTTGCCGCGTCGTCCGCGCCTGCGGCAAGCGCATCCGGCGCAAACGAAGCACCCAGCGCCGCGATTACGAGCGCCTCGCGCCCGGACCAGAATCGGCCGCGCATCCGGCAGCGCCCGCGCTAACCGACGTGCGCCAGCGCCGGGCGCTCGAGCGCAGGCGCCGCCCGTCCAACCTTGTGCGGCGGATCGGGATGCCAGCCGAGCGCGACAAGGGTCACGGCAAATCCGATGACGTAGGCGAGCGCAACATGCCAGCCATGGCGCAGCCACAGGCCCACCGATCTCGCCTCCGGGAAGGAATTAGAGAGGGCCACGCCTGCGCTTGAGCCAAACCAGATCATCGACCCCCCGAATCCGACCGAATACGCGAGCATTCCCCAGTCGTAGCCGCCCTGCTTGAGGGCCAGCGCCGTGAGCGGAATATTATCGAACACCGACGACACGAAACCGAGGCCGAAGGCGGTATGCCACGACGCCGCGGGAAGCTTGTCCACCGGCATCATCGAGGCGCAGGTGACGAGCGAAAGCAGGAAGATGGTCCCCTTCAAGGCGTTGGGCAGCAACCCCCAGTGCGGCCGCCGCCATGCCGCGCAGACGATAATCGCGATCCAGACCGCGGTGCCGATGAAAGGGAAACTGTCGGAAATCGCGCTGAACTTCACATTGACGACGACATTGGTAACGATTGCAGTCGTGAGGATGATCAGCACGATCACCACCCGGCTCCAGTCGACCCGGTGTGCGACCTTTGCCTCCTTGATGATCGGGGAGTGGCGCTGCTGCTGAATTGACGCCGGCACGCCGAAAACGACAACTGCGGCGATCGCCGCTACATACGCGTCCAGCACGTCGAGCGGATTGACGCCGTCGATCCACATCATGGTCGTGGTGGTATCGCCGACCACGCTCCCCGAACCGCCGGCGTTGGACGCCGCCACGATCGCCGCAAGGAAGCCGATGTGCACCTTGTGCCGGAACACCACGCGCGCCATCGTACCGCCGATGATCGCCGCTGCGATGTTGTCGAGAAACGAAGACAGCACGAACACGATCAGCAGCAGAACGAGTCCGCCTTTCCAGTCGTCCGGAAGGTAGTGCGGCAGCACCGCCGGAAGCTTGCTTTCCTCGAAATGGTTCGACAGCAGCGCAAAGCCGAGCAGCAGAAAACCCAGATTTACCAGAACGACCCACTCGTGCAGCATGTGGGCGCCCAGACCGGGAATACCCGCGCCCTCACGAAATCCCGTGAAACCGAGCCTGTAGAGCGTGATGACCGCCAATCCGATGAGTGCCACATAGAATGTGTGGCGATGAAAAAGCGCCACTCCGGCGAGCGTCAATCCGAACAGCGCGAACGCGATCGGCACGCCCAATCCGGCTGCGAGGCCGGCCAGCACGAGCGCGCCCAGAATCAAACCGCGCTCGTGTGCGACGAAGCGCGCGGCAATCTTCAATACTGAGGCCATGCTCGGTCCCGCGGCAGTCTAGGTCGGTCGCATTATATGTGCCTAGCCGCACCGGCGCGGATGCGGATCCGGCGCAAACACCTCAGGCGGTCCCGCTCCAGCGGGCGGCGGACTCGCGCACCACGTCGGGCAGCGAGCCACGCGCGGTATGGCACTCGAGCAACCAGCCGGCATCGGAGTAGCCGCGCCGCACGCTCGCCGCGAGCTCCGCGAGGGCATCGGCGCCGTCGAGCGCGCGCGCGCACGGCATGACGGTCTCGATGCTCTCCAGGATGTCTTCCCCTAGCTTCTTCCTGCAGCTCTCGTAGGGCTCGATCAGGTCGCCGCGGATGCCGAAGCGGCTGGCCTCGAAGCGATTGAAGCTGTTGACCTGGTAGACCGAGCGCGCCGGGGCACGCGGCCGCTCCGCGAGGTGATAGGCGACCAGCGCCTGGGCATAGGCGCCCAGCAGCGCCGCCCGCTGCACGGTGAGCGGCGTGTCGCAGACCCGAATCTCGATTGTGCCGTACTCGGGCTTGGGCCGGATGTCCCAGTAATAGTCCTTCATGCTGGCGACGACCCCGAAGCCGCGCATCTTGTCGTAGTACTCGAGAAACTCGGCCCAGTCGCGCACGAACGGCATGTGCCCGGCGAGCGGAAACGCGCTGATCGAGGTCAGGCGCGAGGACTGGAACTGGGTGTTCTCGCCCTGGTAGAAGGGCGAGCCGGCCGAAAGCGCGATGAAGTGCGGCACGTAGCGCGTCAGCATGTGGATCAGGTACACCGCGTCGTCGCCGCTCGGGCAGCCGACGTGGATGTGTTGCCCGAACACCGTGAACTGCTTGGCCAAATAGCCGTAGCGCTCCAGGATCGAGCGGAAGCGCTCGGTCGGGAAAATTCGCCGATCGGCCCAATCGTGGAACGGATGCGAGCCTCCGCCCGAGATGCTCAGGTTGAGCACGCCCGCCTCTCTTACCACCGCGTCGCGCATTACGATCAGCTCGTCGCACAGCGAGCCGTAATGCCGGTGAACCGAGCTGTTCAGCTCCACCATGCTTTCGGTGATTTCCGGCTTCACCGCGCCGGGCAGCTTGCGCTTGCCCAGCAGCTCGAGCAGATCGGCGGCCCCGCGCGAGAGATCGAAGTCGTGCGCGCGCAGAAGCTGCAGCTCGAGCTCGACCCCGAGGCTGATCCCGGCCGACGGCCGGAAGATCATTTGGTCCGCGGCGCCGGCTTCAGCCACCTTGCGCTCCCGGGTGCGCCTCGCCGGCGCGACGCAGCGCGAACTGCGTCGCGAGCGGCCCGAACAGCTCCGTAAACGCGACTGCGGCGAGCAGTATTCCGCCGAGCTCGTGACCGAAGGCGGGCGAGAGCTCGCTCGTGTCGCGCACCATGCCGACCGCAAGACCCGACATCGGCAGCAGCGCGATCGCCAGCAATCCGGCGCCGCTGGTGCGTACGCCGGAAAGGCGGCCGAAGACGAGGATCGCCAGCGCCTTGCCGAGGAAACGCACCACCAGCAGCGTTGCCACCAGCGATGCCGCCGTGTCCCAGGCGCCAAACTCCAGGCCGGCGCCGGTGAGCACGAACAGGATCACGAAAAACAGCTGTCCGCCGTAACCCAAGCGCAGCGGCATCAGGACGTGGCGCCGGTCGAGGTTGCGCGCCAGCATGCCGAGCGTCATCAGCGCGACCATCACCGACAGGTTGAGGCTGCGCGCCACACCCACCGACAGCACCACGATCGCCACCAGCAGCACGAACTGGCGGTCCTCGCGCTTTCCCAGCCAGCGCGCAAGCACGAGCATCAGCGCGCAGGCGGCGGCGCCCGCGAGCAGCGAGCCGCCCAGGATATATGGCGGGCGCAGCAGGGCCTGCTGCCAGCCTTGATGCAGATCGAGGTGCAGGAACGGCACCACCAGGGTAAGCGCGACATACGCGAATACGCTGTTGACCGCGGTGAACAGGAGCGCCCGTTCGGTGATCTGGCCTTCGGCGCGCAGCTCGTGCGCAACCAGCATCACCACGGCGGGCGAAGTTGCGGTGCCGATCGCCGCAGCGCCCGCCGCCAGCGCGGGCGCGAAGCCCAAGTAGTAAAGGGCGCCGAAGATCGCGCCGAATCCGAACAGGCTTTCGGCCACCGCTGTCACCAGCAACCAGCGGTTGCGCTTGAGCCAGGCCCAGTCGAAGCGGAACCCGAGCTCGAACACGATCAGCCCGACCGATAGGTCGATCAGCACGTTGAGCGCCTGCAGCACTTCGCGGCTGAGCAGCCCGCTCAGCTGGGGTCCGAGTACGACGCCCGCCAGCACGTAGCCGGTAATGCGCGGCAGCGAGGCGTAGCGGTTCGCCGCTTCGCCGGCCAGCAGTCCGGTGGCGAGCAGCGCGCCGAACATGATCGGCGCGGACAGCGCGAACGGGAACTGCGGCAGAAAGCTCAGATCCAACGCTCCCCCATGCTTTTGCCTAGGCGCGCGCGGCGCGCAGGAATTCGTCCAGAATCGGCGCGCTGGCCAGTACGCTGTCGTCGCCCGGGGCGTGGAACTCCGGGTGCCACTGCACCGCGAAAACGTAACTCTTGCCGGTGCCGCGGATCGCCTCGACGACGCCGTCAGGCTCCGACCGCGCCTCTACCGCCAGGTTCCGGCCCAACGCCTTGATCGCCTGGTGATGAATCGAGTTGATGCTCGTCCTTTCGACCCCGGGATAGAGGCGCGCCAGGCCCGAGGCGGGCTCGATGCGCATCGGGTGCATGTTCTTCTCGTACGCGCTCGTGACATGCGCCTGCGCCTCGGGCAGCTGGGTCCGGATGTCCTGGTAGAGCGTGCCGCCGAAGGCGACGTTGATCAACTGCGCGCCGCGGCAGATGCCAAGCACCGGCTTGCCGGCCTCGACGAATTCGTGCAGCAGCTCGATCTCGTAGACGTCGCGCAGGCGGTCCCCCGCCCATGCCCCTTCGAGCGGCTCCTCGCCATAGGTCAATGGGCTGACGTCGGCGCCGCCTTGCAGCACCAGCCCGTCGAGCGCGCGCGCGTAGTCTCCTACCCGGATGTTGCTGCGGTGGAACAGGCTGTCCTTGTCCACCGTCGGCACCATGAACACCAGCACGTCGCGCGACATCACCCAGTGCGCGACCGACTGCTCGAGGTACTGCATGCGCTTGCCCTGCAGGCCGGTGGCGTCGGGACGGGGGTGGAACAGCCGCGCCGACATGCCGATGCGCAGCGGCGGCGGCGGCATGCGCCGCGCGAGGAAGCCGCGCAGCGTGCGCATGCCACCGGCAAGCCTGCTGCGCCAGCCCACCATCTAGTCGATCGCCTTGACCAAGTCCTCGACCACCTTTTTCGCGTCGCCGAACACCATCATCGTCTTGTCCATGTAGAACAGCGGATTGTCCAGGCCGGCGTAGCCTGCGGCCATCGAGCGCTTGTTCACCAGCACCGTGCGCGCCTTGGCCGCCTCGAGGATGGGCATGCCGTAGATCGCGCTGCCCTTTTCGTGCGCGAGCGGGTTAACGACATCGTTCGCGCCCAGTACCAGCACCACGTCTGTGTTGCCGAAATCGTTGTTGATGTCGTCCATCTCGAACACCTGGTCGTACGGCACCTCCGCTTCCGCCAGCAGCACGTTCATGTGCCCTGGCATGCGCCCGGCGACCGGATGGATCGCATAGCGCACCTTAACCCCCTTCTCGATCAGCTTGTTGGCCATCTCCTTGACCGCGTGCTGCGCGCGCGCGACAGCGAGGCCGTAGCCGGGCACGATGATCACCGATTCCGCGTTCGCCATCAGGAACGCCGCATCTTCGGCCGAGCCCGAACGCACGGGCTTGTGCTCGCCGCCCGCCGCCGCGCTGCCCTCCGCGGCGCCGAAGCCGCCCAGAATCACGCTGAAGAACGAGCGGTTCATCGCCTTGCACATGATGTAGCTCAAAATCGCGCCCGAGGAGCCGACCAGCGAGCCGGCGATGATCAGCATCGAATTGTTCAGCGAAAAACCGATGCCCGCCGCCGCCCAGCCCGAATAGCTGTTAAGCATCGAGATCACTACCGGCATGTCGGCGCCGCCGATCGGAATGATGATCAGGAATCCGAGCACGAAGGCGATCGCGGTCATCACTGCAAACGGCGTCCAGCCCTTGCCGTCCGCCACGAAAAACGCCAGACCGAAACCGACCATCACCAGCGCGAGCGCGAGGTTCAGCAGGTGCTGCGCCGGGAACACCACCGGCGCGCTGGAGAAAGGACGGAAGTGTTTGCCCAGCCCGGCGAGCTTGCCGAAAGCGATCACCGACCCGGAAAAGGTGATCGCGCCGATAAAGGTGCCGATGAACAGCTCGAGCCGGTTGCCTCTGGGCAGCGGGTCGTGCACGCCGAACGCCGATGGATTGTTTACCGCCGCGATCGCGATCAGCACCGCCGCCATGCCGACCAGCGAGTGCATCGCGGCGACCAGCTGGGGCATCTGGGTCATCTGCACGCGCCGCGCGACGATCGCCCCGATCGTGCCGCCGATCAGCATCGCAATCAGGATCAGATCGATCCTGCCGCGCGCCACCACTGCGAGGGTGGTCAGCACGGCGATGGTCATGCCGATCATCCCGAACAGGTTGCCGCGGCGGGCGGTGGTCGGGGAAGATAGCCCTTTGAGCGCCAGGATAAAGCACACCGAGGCGACGAGGTACCACAGGGTGAGCTGGTTGGCGCTCATTTGGCGCTCTCTTTCGGCTGCTTTTTCCTGAACATCTCGAGCATGCGCTGCGTGACCAGGAACCCGCCGGCGACGTTCACTGAGGCGAGTCCGACCGCGATTGCACCGAGCACCGGGCCGAAGTCGGTCTCGATCGGCGCCGCGGCGAGGATCGCGCCGACAATGATCACCGAGGAGATCGCGTTGGTCACGCTGAACAGCGGCGTGTGCAGCGCGGGGGTCACGTTCCAGACCACGTGGTAGCCCACGAACACCGCGAGCACGAACACCACGAGGTTGATGATGGTGGGGTCTACGATTCCGGACATTTCAGCCTCGCTTGGTTGGCGCGCCGTCCGTGCATACCATGGTGCCGGCGACGATCTCGTCTTCCCGATCCAGCTTGAATTCGCCACTCTTGGGGTCGAGCATCAGGCCGAGGAAATTGAACAGGTTGCGCGCGTACAGCGCCGACGCGTCGAACGGCACCGTTGCCGCCAGGTTCATCAGGCCGATGATCTTGACCCCGTGCTTGAGCGCGATCTTGCCGGGTTCCGAGCCTTCCACGTTGCCTCCCTGCTCGACCGCCAGGTCGACGATTACCGCGCCCGGCTTCATTTTCCGCACCGTCTCGTCCTTGATCAGCTTCGGCGCCGGGCGCCCTGGGATCAGCGCGGTGGTGATCACCACGTCAGACTGGGTCGCGCGCTGGTGCACCAGCTCGGCCTGGCGCCGCATCCAGTCCGCCGGCATCGCCCGCGCGTAGCCGCTGGCGCCCTGCGCGGTCTCGCGCTCCTCATCGGTCAGGTAGGGCACGTCGAGGAACTTGCCGCCGAGAGACTCGATCTGCTCCTTCACTGCCGGCCGCACATCCGAGGCTTCGATCACAGCGCCCAGGCGCTTGGCGGTGGCGATCGCCTGCAGCCCTGCGACGCCCGCACCGAGCACCAGCACGCGCGCCGCCTTCACCGTTCCCGCGGCGGTCATCAGCATCGGAAAGAAGCGTCCGATCTCGGCCGCCGCCAGCACCACTGCCTTGTAGCCGGCGATGTTCGCCTGCGACGAGAGCACGTCCATCGACTGCGCGCGCGAAATGCGCGGCAGCGACTCCATCGCGAAGCCGGTGACGCCGCGCTTGGCGAGCGCGTCGATCCCGCCCGCGTCGAACGGATTGAGCAGACCGATGAGCAGCGACTTGGGCTTGAGCAGCTCCAATTCGGGGTCGGTCGGGCCCCGCACCTTGAGCACCACCTCCGCGTCGTAGGCCTCGGCCGCCGAAACAACCAGCCTGGCGCCCGCCGCTGCATAGTCCGAGTCCGAAATGCTCGAGCCGCGGCCTGCACCAGACTGCACCCGCACCTCGTTCTTGGCGGCGAGCTTCTTGATCGTCTCGGGGGTCGCGGCAACGCGCGTCTCACCCTCGAGGATCTCGGCGGGAACGCCGATTCTCATGGCCTGGTTCTCCCTTGATTGTGTTACGGCGATTCTAGCGCGAGCGCGGCGTGAACGCCCGCTCGATCAGCTCGAACAGGACCTGCGCGACAAGAGCGAGCGCGGCAGCCGGCAGCGCGCCCGCGAGCAGCATGATGTCGTCGTTCAGGGCCAGCCCCTGTACGATGCGTTCGCCGAAGCCGCCGGCGCCGATGAACGCGGCGATGGTCGCGGTACCGACATTGATAACCGCAGAGGTCTTGATTCCGGCCAGAATGGTCGGCGCCGCGAGCGGCAGCTCGATCTTCGCCAGAATCGTGCTGCGCCGCAGGCCCAGGGCGAGCGCGGCTTGCTGCAGCCCGGCGGGCACGCCGCACAGGCCCGCATGCGTATTGCGCACGATCGGCAGCAGCGCATACAGAAAGAGCGCGATCAGCGCCGGCCACAGGCCGATGCTGCCGGTGACCGGAATCAGAAACGCGAGCAGCGCGAGCGCGGGGATGGTCTGCACCAGGCCGGTGAGCGCGAGCACCGGCTGCGCGAGCACACGCAGCTTGGCCGCCGCGATGCCGAGCGGAATTCCCGCGAGCGCCGCCGCCGCGAGCGAGGCGAGCACCAGGAAGACGTGCTCGCGCAGCAGGCGCCAGAAGTCGGGTGCGAACACGGCCGCAGCGAGTGAGCGCCGCTTCAAGCTGTCGCGGCCCGAAAGGAACTCCGTAGCCACCGCAGCGAAAGAGCGCCCGTCGAGCTCGGCGCGCGCGTTCAGGTGCATCATGCGCGTCGCATCGATCTTGCCCGCGAGCTCGCGAAACGCGGCGAAGGCCGCGGGAAAGCGCTGCGGCGAGTCGACGCGGTAGAGCAATACCGCGTCGTAGATCGGGAAGAAATTGCGGTCGTCCCCGAGCAGCGTCATGTCGTAGCGCTGGATCTTGGCATCGGTGGTGTAGACGTCCATCGCGTCGATTTCGCCCTGCGCCAGCGCTTCGTAGGCGAGCCCGTGGTCGAGCCCGCGCGGAATCTGCGGCAGTCCGTAGGCCGACTTGAGCCCCAGCCAGCCGTCGC